>JADFHH010000014.1 GCA_022567275.1 Pseudomonadota bacterium
AAGGCGGCACGGTCGAGCCCGTTCGGGCCACCCTCTTCGGGCGCGCATGTGTCCAGGCGCGTCATGAAGCGCGCTTTCTCCAGCTTCAGCGGCGCCAACTCGGCGGCGACGGCGCGATCGAGTTTTCGCGCTGCATCATGGCGCTTCCTGCTCAGCGCGGCCGCCACTTCGCAATAGGCCTCTCGCGCCGCGATTTCTTCCGCGCTCAACGCCTCGACTTCCTGCTCGCCGGCATCGAGGGCGGCCAGTTCACCCGCCAGTGTGCCGATAAGCTCCGGCAGGCCGGATACGGCCACCTTGTGCTTGCGCGCCAGGGCTCTGAGCGCAAACAGCCGCTCTTCGGCTTCTTCCAGGGCTTTGGGTTCGAACCGGGTGGCGGCGAGCGCCTGTTCGACACACGCGCGCGCCTCGTTGGTTTCGTTCAGCACCCGTTCCAGTGCCTGTGTGACCGGAGCCAGCACACCCGCCTTCTCCGCATCCTGGCGTTCAAGCTTGCGCAGTGCGGCGCCGAGGCGTGCGTGGGCCGTTCCGTCTCCGGCCAAGGCATCGCGCGCTTCTTCCAGATCGCCGGAGATTTTTTCCGCATGCATCATCAACTGGCGACGCTGGGCCAGCGCCTGTTCCTCATCCGCTTTCGGGTCCAGCGCCTTCAACTCATCGAGCGCATGGCTGAGAAAATCCGCATTCTCGCGCACGGCGGCGATTTGCGCTTGCGAGTCGCGCAGCGCCTGGCGTGCATCGGCCCAGGCTTCATGGAGTCCGGTCACCTCATCGGCCACATCGCGCAGTCCGGCGAAGGCGTCGAGCATCGCGCGGTGCGTGGAGGCATCGCTCAAGGCGCGCTCTTCATGCTGGCCGTGAATCTCGACCAGCGCGGCGCCGACAGTTTTGAGCAATTGCACCGATACGGGCGCATCGTTGATGAAGGCTTTGGTGCGCCCGTCACTCGACTGGATGCGCCGTAAAATCAGCGTGCTATCTCTATTCACGCCATTTTCCGCCAGAATCCGGAACACGCGATGGTCTTCTTCCAGCTCGAACACAGCCGTCACCTGCCCCTGGTTCGCGCCCTTGCGCACCAGCGCCGCATCGCCGCGCGCACCGAGCGCCAGAGCGAACGCGTCAAGCAGGATGGATTTGCCGGCGCCCGTCTCGCCGGTCATGACGGACAGGCCATCGCCGAACTCAAGATCGAGCCGGTCAATGAGAACGATATCCCGGATGGTCAGGGCGCTCAGCATATCGCCCTCATTATAGTGACTAACCGGAGCCTGGTTTCACTTTGCGCCAGGCGCGGCTGATCCATGAAGTCCTGGTTTCTCGCGGCGCCAGCCCGCCGGATTTCAGAAGCTTGTATGCGTATTGATACCACTTGCTTTCCGGGAAGTTGTGTCCAAGGACAGCCGTCGCCGTCTGCGCCTCTGCCTGTATACCAAGCGCCATATAGGCTTCCGCGATGCGCATCAAGGCTTCTTCGACATGCGCTGTCGTCTGATATTTGGTGACGACGATGCGGTAGCGGTTTATCGCCGCCAGATAAGTCTTCTGCTCAAGATAGTAGCGGGCGACTTTCATTTCCTTGGCCGCCAGCATGTCAACTGCTATTTTGATGCGATTGCGCGCCTTGAGTGCATAGGGGCTTTTTGGATAGCGCCGCACCAGGATTCGCAACTCCTTCAGCGCGTCCTGGGTCCCGGCCTGGTCGCGCGCGGGATCGGTGATCCGGTCGTAATAGGACATGGCGATAATATTTTGCGCGAGCGCCGATTCCTTGGTGCCGGGATGGAGCGTCGTGTAGCGCTTGGCCGCCTGGATTGCTTCGGGATACTGCTCGGCACTGTAATAGGCGAAAGCGGACATGGCGATTGCCCGCCGGGCATAGGGCGAATAGGGATAATCGCGGTCAACTTCCTCGAATTTCTTGGCCGCGTCAACGAAGTTGCCTTTATCCATGAGCTTGTCCGCTTCGGCGTAAATAACCACCGGCGGATCCTTGTTGCCAAGTTCACCCTTGTCCGCATTCGAGGCGCAACCACTCAGGATCGCGGCGCAAATAACGGCGGCAATGAGGGGAATTCGGCAGGACAAACTTTCAATCACCGCTCTGGGGCCTGTTGTCATTCATGGGTGTTGCGCGGGCAGAATTCCAGCATAGGAGCATGGCGATTGTGGTGATTTTGAGCCGCGTGGCAAGTGTATAGCAACTGCCAGCATTAATGGGTCCGGACCCTAGCTGCGGTCGGCAGCGTAGGTTGCCGCGACGGCGCCAAATCCGGCTTCCGTGTGCGAAACTTCCCTGCGCCGGGGCGCTTCAAACAGGGTCCATGCGCTCGCGTCGGCCAGCAGCGCCTTGAGCACCAGAGAGTTCAGCCGATGCCCGCCGCACTGCGACCGGTATGCACCCAGGATCGGTGCTCCGGCGAGCGCCAGATCGCCGACCGCGTCCAGGGCCTTGTGGCGGACGAACTCGTCGGGAAAGCGCAGGCCCTCAGGATTGATAATGCGATCCTCGCCAATAGCGACCGTATTCTCCAGTGACGCACCCAGCGCCAGACCGGCGGCCCAAAGGCGCTCGACATCCTTCATGAAGCCGAATGTGCGGGCGCGGGCCAACTCATCGCGGAACGTATCGGGCGTAATTTCCAGACGAATGCGCTGTTTGCCGATAATCGGCGTATCGAATTCAATGCCGACATCGACGAGGAACCCGTCATGGGGCGACAATTGAGCCCAGGTCTCGCCATCCTCTATCCGCACCGTCTTGAGCACTTTGAGAAAGCGCCGGGGCGCGTCCTGCTCGCGAATACCGGCCGCGTCGATGGCATCCACGAATGGCGCTGAGCTGCCATCCATGATCGGCACCTCACCGCTATCGATTTCAATACGGATATTGTCGACCCCGAGCGCGCGCACGGCGGCCAGAAGATGTTCGACCGTCGCCACGCTGGCGCCGTTTCCGTCGCTCAACACAGTGCATAATGTCACATTCGAGAGTGCGCCGATTAATGCAGGGAGTTCAATTTCCCCGTCATTGCCATCGGGCAGGACAAAGCAAATTCCTGTGTCTGTATCGGCCGATGAAAGGTGAATGGAAACCGGAGCGCCCGTATGGACCCCTGTTCCGGTCAGGGCAACCTCACTTGCAAGCGTGGTTTGCCGTGCTCCAAAAAAGCGTTTCATATTCGAAGTGCCGATCCCAAAACCTGGGTCAAGACGAAAAGCCTGACCCCCCCAATCTGGACTTTGGCGCCCCCGACACTTGCAACTCCGATTAACTCCGACTGTCAGCCTGATACATTCAGACCTTGTAAGCAGAATATTTCGTAGCCCGTTCATGCCCTGGACAACACGCAAGGAGAATAGCGTGCTATGGCATGCTTGGACAAATCACGGTTATTTTCAATCTGTTACAATAGCCTTCTGTTTTGCGTCACACACTGAAAAATCGTACAAATCAGCCGTTTTTTAGCTACGTAACGTCCCTTGATTTTCACAATAGCCATCGGCTTTGCTAGTTGGCCTGGCGTTTAAGGAATGCCGGGATATCCAGTTCTTCATTTTCCTCCTGCGCGATAAGCTGTGTGCCCACTGGTTTGGGGGTTCCGGCCGCCCGGCTCAAGCGCGACTTGACCGGGGTCTGAACCGCGGCCTTGTGCCGTTCCGCCGGTTCGCCGGCCGCGTTTGCTTCAGGCGCTTTCAGGCTAGGCTCCATGTCGCGAACGATCTCTGGCGCTTTGGCCTTGGCGGTGCGGCGGCTGGTCAGGCGCTCGAAAAATCCGACCTTCTTTTTTTGCGCTTCGAGCCCGGCCTCGGGCGCATCGCCCTCTTGCGCCTGCATTGCCTTTTGCGCATGCGGCGGGAAATCCTCCACCTTGGGCATGCGCCGGGGAGATTTCCCGGCGACCGCGGGCGGTTGCGGCATGAAACCGGTCTGCTTTTCTTTATCTTCCTCGGCGTCCGCGTCGCTGACCGGCGGCTGTGGCGCACGCTGTTCAATCGTGACATCGCCGCCATTGCTCCAAACCGAACCCGCGCTAACCTCGGAGCCCTCCGCCGGATTGTCTGTTTGTTGTTGCATGTCATCGGCTGGTTGCAGACGCGCGATGCGCTCGGTCAGTTTTGCGATTGTCTGGTTTGCCTCTGGCGTGGCACTCTCTCGTTGCGATTGAGCCGGTTGTTGCTCTTCCAGTCCGGTTGCGACCACGGATACGCGAATCTTGCCGTCAAGGCTCTGGTCGAAAGTGGCGCCCAGAATGATGTTGGCGTCTTTGTCCACTTCCTCACGGATCCGGCTTGCCGCCTCATCCACTTCATATAGCGTCAGATCGTTGCCGCCGGTAATGGATATCAGCAGGCCCTTGGCGCCGCGCATGGAAACGTCATCGAGCAGCGGATTGGAGATGGCCGCTTCCGCCGCCTCGTTCGCGCGCTGGTCACCGGACGCCTCGCCCGTGCCCATCATTGCCTTGCCCATACCCGCCATAATGGATTTCACGTCAGCGAAATCGAGATTGATGAGTCCTTCCTTGACCATCAAATCGGTAATGCAGGCAACGCCAGAATTCAGCACCTGGTCCGCCATCGCGAAAGCATCGGCGAAGGTTGTCTTTTCCGTCGCGATGCGGAACAGATTCTGGTTTGGAATGACAATCAGCGTATCGACATGTTTCTCAAGTTCGGCAAGGCCCTTGATGGCCGCGTCCATCCGGTGCTGACCCTCGAACTGAAACGGCTTGGTGACAACGCCCACCGTTAACATGCCTTCCTCCTGCGAGGCCCTGGCGATAACGGTAGCAGCGCCGGTCCCCGTACCGCCGCCCATACCGGCGGTGATGAAGACCATATGCGAGCCGGCGAGATGCGCCTTGATATCGGCGAGCGCCTCTTCCGCGGCCGCGGTGCCGACATCGGGTTTGGAGCCGGCGCCCAGACCTTCGGTCAGTTGCACGCCCATCTGGATACGCCGTTCCACGCTGGACATGGCGAGCGCCTGGGCGTCGGTGTTCGCAACCACGAATTCGACCCCCTCCAGCCCCGAGGTGATCATATTATTCACCGCGTTGCCCCCGGCGCCGCCAATGCCAAACACGGTGATGCGCGGCTTGAGTTCCTTCATGTCAGGCACTTTCAGATTAATGGTCATAGCGATCCCATTTCTTCCAATTGTCTGTATTTGTTGCATTAAATCCATCGCTCATTAGCCAGACATTGTGTCCCGCCAATGGCGCCGCACGCCACAATTTACGCGTCATGCACATCTTAAAAACTCTCCCTGATCCACTGGCCGACGCGGGAGAAATATCCCGTGCCGGTGCCCAGCATCCATGCCTCCGCGCGCGGGTTGAACTCGCCCGGATTGCGCATGGCGTATTGTAAAATTCCGGTCGCGGTGGTGAACGCCGGCCCGACGCCATGCCCGGGAAGCCCCGGCAGGTGTTTGGGGCATCCAATGCGGACCGATTTTGAGAATATCCGCGCCGCGAAATCGCTGAGGCCGGTAAGCTGGCTGGCGCCGCCGGTCAGCACGATATTCTGACCGGCCATGGCGCCGAAACCTGCGGCGTCCAGCCGGTCGCGGGTCAGTTGCAGAATTTCCTCGATACGCTTCTGCACCTGTTGCGCGATTTGCGCTTTCGACGCCTGATTGAACTGCGGCGTGCGATGCTCGCCCACGACCGGGAAGGTGATGATTTCACTTTCATCCGATGCGGCGGCGAAGGCGCAGCCATGCAGCGTCTTGATACGTTCGGCTTCCTCCAGCGGCGTTGAAAGACTGCGCGCCAGATCGAGCGTGATGTGATTGCCGCCCATGGCGATGGCGTCGCAATAGGCGAACTCGCCCTCGGCGAATACCGAGAAACCCGTGGTGCCGGACCCCATATCGATACAGATCGCCCCGAGCTGGGCTTCCTCATCTGATATGGCGGAGAGCCCGCTGGCATATGGCGCGGCGACGAGGCCGGCCACAGAGAGATGGCAGCGCTCCACACACAGCATCAAATTCCTGACGGGCTGATCATCGGCCACGACGGTGTGCACATCGACGCTCAGCCGGTCGGCGATCATGCCTTCGGGATCGGCAATGGCGTTTTCGCCGTCGAGCCGGTACCCCGTCGCCATGGTGTGCAGTACGATACGCTCATCGCGCGCGGCATAGTCCCGGCCGGCGGCCAGAACCTTGTTCACGTCATGCTTGCGAACCGACTCCGTTGCGATGGCGGCGCTCGCGGTGAAGATATCGCTCTTCAGACGCCCGCAGGAGATCGAAAGCATGACTTCGCCGATAATCGTGCCCGCCATGCGTTCGGCCTGGTCGACAGCCGCCCGGATGGCCTGTTCCGCGGCATCCATGTGGACGATCATGCCGCTCTTGATGCCTTGCGAACGCTGGTGTCCGAAACCAATCACGCGCAGCAGCGCGCTTCCTCCCTCGCCGGCGAGATAATCGGGCGCGGGAACCGGCTTGGCGATCATGCAACAGATCTTGCTCGACCCGACATCGAGCACGGCGACAAGGCGCTGGCGTTTTGCGTTATGTCCTGTCTGACGATCCATTACTGCTCGGCAATCTCCTGTTCAGGCGCCCTATCCGGAACGCCGGTTTTTCTTCGCTGGCACGGTATGGGCGGAATCGCGGCGTGCGCCCGCAGCGTCGCCCAGACGAATGGTCACCCGGCCGGGCACGCGCAAATCCACTGCAACGGCATCGCCGGATAAAATCTTGTACGTGGCGTCCATCTGGGCGATCTTTTTAAGCGCGCGTGCCGGATCTCCCTCGGGCAGGCGAATTTCCATGCCGTTGACGAGTTTCAGGTTCCAGCGCCGGTCCGCGACCCGGATGGCGGCCTGAACCTTGGCTTTCACCCGTGGCCAGCGCGCAAGTTCATCCAGCAGATCGCGGGCGTTTTTCGCCGCACCGGCCCCGACCACCAGCGGCAGGCCGGAATGGTTGCCTTGTGTCAATTTCTCAAGGACGGCGCCATCCTGATCCACAAGATGCAGCGCCGATTTGTGCTGCCAGATGGCGTAGGGCGTACGTTCCTCAATCACCACATGCAATTGCGAGGGCAGCAGCCGCATGACGCGGGCGCGGCGGATCAGGGGGAGCTTCTCAAGACGTCGCTGCGCGGCGGCGGTGTCGAACCCAAAGGTTGAAACGCTACGGTCAAGACCAAGCGCGCGCATAATATCGGGATCGCCAACACGTTTCTGGCCTTCGATGGTCACGCGGTTCACGGAGAACCCGGCGGCGACCATGATGGCCGACATTTTTCTTGCGGCGAAATCCGCGGACCGGCCGAGATAACCGCCAGCCGACAATCCATAGACAAATACCGCCGCCATAAATCCGGCAGCCGCGACACGCCACACGCGCGGCATCCCTTCCACCCAGCGCGTGTGCGGGCGAACAGGTTTGCGCCCCGGCGACTGGCCGGCGCCCTGCCAGCTATACGACATGGATAAGGCGACTCCAGCGCGCTGCCCCTCGTCTGCTTGCGAGTTGCGCCGCCAAAATCGTTTTTTCTGTCCTTGCCCTTTGTCTGTCTTGCCGCCTAACGGTTGCAAGATGCGTCCTCCACGATCCAGCGCAAAAAATCCCCAAATGTCCAACCCGCATGGGCCGCCAATTCCGGCACTAACGACGTTTCCGTCATGCCGGGCTGCGTGTTCACCTCCAGGCAAACAAGCCGTTCATTTCCGGTCGAATCTTCGTTAAAACGGAAATCCGCACGGCTGACTCCACGGCAACCCAATGCCCTGTGAGCATCGAGCGTTAGCTTCTGAATTAATTCGTAAACATTTGATGAAATTTGCGCCGGGAGGACATGTTTTGAGCCCCCTGGAGCGTATTTTGCCTCATAGTCGTAAAAGGCGAGTCCTTGCGCGGGCAAAATGTCGATAACGCCAAGGCTCGTGTCGCCCATGACGGCGCAGGTCAACTCCTTGCCCGGTATATAACGCTCGGCCATGATTGCATCGCCAAGCGCCCAGTCAGATGAAGAAAGTTCTTGCGGGGGATGCTTGTGATCCTCGCGCACGATGAAGATGCCCACGCTGGAGCCTTCCGCCACGGGCTTGAGTACGTAAGGCGGCTCCATGACGTGAGATTTCGCGGCTTGCGCCCGCGTCACGATCTTGCTTTCGGCGACCGGAATACCCGCTTTGACGAACACCAGCTTGGCGTGCTCCTTGTTCATGGCCAGCGCCGACGCCAGCACGCCGGAATGGGTGTAGGGAATCTGCATGGTCTCCAGCAGGCCCTGCACGCAGCCATCCTCCCCCCAGCGCCCGTGCAACGCATTGAAACAGACATCGGGCCTGGTTTCTTTAAGCTGTTCGGCGAGATCGGCCCCGACATCGATGCGCGTGACCCGGTAGCCTTGCTCCTCAAGGGCATCGGCGCAGGCCTTGCCTGACGCCAAAGACACTTCGCGCTCGGCGGACAGCCCGCCCAGCAACATGGCCACATGCTGGTATTTGCCGGTCATGATCCCCTCTCCGGAAGATCGCCGCTGGCGGCGATGCCAAGCCGGCGGATTTCCCATTCCAGCTCAATGCCGCTCAACTCCTTCACCCGGGCGCGCACGGCCTCGCCAAGGCGCTCGAGATCGGCGCCCGTCGCGCTGCCCTCATTGATGAGAAAATTGCAATGCTTCTCCGACACCTTCGCGCCACCCACTTCAAAACCCCGGCACCCCGCCGCGTCAATCAGTTTCCAGGCGCTGTGCCGGGGAGGATTCTTGAAGGTGCTGCCCCCGGTCCGGCTCTTGACCGGCTGCGCCTGTTCCCGGTACTCGGCAATCTCCGCCATCTCGGCGAGAATTTTTTCGCGATCTCCCGCCTCGCCCTGAAACAGCGCCTCGACAAAAATATAATCTTCCCGAGCGCCGCAATGGCGATAATCGTAGTTCATGTCGGACACGTTCAGCGTATGGACAACCCCTTTACGGTCCACCGCGCGCACCTCGGCCACGACGTCTTTGGTCTCGCTGCCATGGGCGCCGCCATTCATCCGCAGCGCGCCGCCGACACATCCGGGGATGCCGCGATAGAAGGAGAGCCCGGAAATCCCGGCATCCGCCGCGGCGCGCGCCAGCTTCACATCGGGCACCGCGGCGCCCGCACGCAAACGATTTCCCGGTTCAATGGCGATGGCGCCAAAGCCCCGCCCCAGCCGGATGACAGCGCCGGGTATGCCGCCATCGCGCACAAGTAAATTAGACCCCAGCCCGATGACCGTGACCGGCAGATCACCCGGGCAATGGCTCAGGAAATAGGCGAGATCGCTTTCATCCGCGGGGGTGAACAGCAGTTGCGCCGGACCGCCGACGCGAAACCATGTGATGTCCGACAGCAGCGCATTGGCCTTCATCCGGCCCTTTAGCTCAGGCAGCTGTGCGCTCAACTCGCTCGTCAGATCGGCGAAGGACAACTGCTCTACTCCGCCGCGGATTTCAAGGCATTCAACCGTTGCGGCAGGGCGTGCATCCACTCGGTGATGGTTCCAGCACCCATGCCGATCACGAGATCGCCGCGCTGCGCGATCTCCGCCAGCAGCGGCGCCAGATGATCCTCACTCCGGGCCGGCAGGACATGCGCATGCCCCTGGCGTTTGAGGCCCTCGATCAGCGCGTCGCGGTCCGCGAACAAGAACTCCGCGAGCGCCCGCGCCAGCTCGGTCTTGCCGACGCCGGTCGGACCCAGCAGGAGAAAGGATCCCGTGGGCCGGTTCGGATCGGACAGGCCCGCGCGCGCACGCCGGACGGCGTCGGGAGCAGGGAACCTGGCACAGGCCATCGCACCAAAAACACAGCAATCGCAGCACGCGGTACACGATTCGATCCCCGAAGGTCGACACGGTGATGACCAGCGCAGAGAGCGAACGGTTTCTCCTTTGGGTCGATTCGGTCGGCGGGTTCCTCGTCTGCCTGGGCGATGCGATTACGCTGGGCATATCGAGCGACGGGGCTGCGGTCGACGTGCCGATTCTGGCCGACCTGTCGCGACGACATTCCTGTGGCTTCCTTCCCTGTTCGGATGACCTCAGCGAGGTGCGGCGGAAAGTGTCGTTGCGGTCCGGTTGGCGCGGGTGTCGTGGGAGCGGTCTGGATGGTGCCGGGCATGGCGGCCTCCTGAGATCGTGTTGCCGGTCCTCAAGGGGACTCACCTGAGATCAGAGTATGCATCGGGCGCATTGAGTGCAAGTACCGTGGAAAGCCGATCTTGGCAACGTTGTTCGAGTCCTTGTAAGAGACAGCACGAGTCAGCTAGAATGCTTTCGTAAGACGAGCGCAACCCGCGCATGAGCACCTTTGAGTGCCTCCATATTCACTCGGAGGTCACAATGCAAGGTGCTCATTTCTCATCCGAGGAGAACTCCCCTCTCCTCGATATCGACGAGGTCGGTGAACTTCTCGGTCTGACTCGGGAAGCCATCTACTCACGTCGTCACAGGGACGATTTCCCGCCCGCCATCAGAATGGGCAACGTGCTGCGTTGGGATTTCGCCGATATCGGAGCTTGGTTGGACGAACGCAGGGAGGTGTCATCGTGACGACCTCCAAGCTCACATTCCGAGTCATCCAGCTCGAGGGACACCCACCTCTCGATCCCTATCGAATCAGCCTCTTCAGCCTGTGGTTCGATGCCACGACCAACGATCCCGCTCTGGCATGCGACGAGCGGTGGCGTCGGATCGGCGCAGCAATCGTCTCTGGTGCTCCGCTGACGGACTGGGTCTGTGGCACAGAGATGGACCCGTGGGACCTGCCCGAAAACACGCCCGGCTTGTTCCTCGACGAATTGGAGGAACTCGTCGAGGACGAAGAGGGAACTGACCTGCAACATCTCTCCTGGGGCGACCACGGGTTCAGCGAATGATGAGCAGCTCTGTCCCTTTCCCGGCACCGGGAAGCCACACGGTCGAATTCGCCCTCTGGTACGCCGATCAGGGCTGGCCTGTAGTACAGATCTACGGTCTTCTTGAGTGGAGAGACGGGCTGCCCTGCCGATGTCCCAAGGGAGTCGATTGTGGCTCGGCAGGGAAGCATCCAACGTCGAGGAACTGGCCGAATATTGCATCCACCGATCCTGAAGTCATCCGCAGATGGTGGAACATCGACCCACTCGCTGGAGTCGGGATCGTCACTGGACGACGCTCAGGACTCGTTGTCGTCGACATCGATCCCCGCAACGGCGGTGACGAGACCGTTCGTGATCTTGAGCAACAACATGGATCGTTTCCATCGACCATTGAGGTCTTGAGTGGCGGCGGTGGGCGGCATTTGTATTTCGACGCTGAGGATCAGCCGTACCTGTCTGCGTCTGGTGCCCTCGGCGACGGTGTCGACATCAAGGCCGAGAGAGGGATGATTGTTGCTGCCCCGACACTGCACCAGTCGGGAAAGCAATACGAGTGGGAAGTCGAGCACCACCCCGAAGACACTGAACTGGCGTTGCTGCCCGAATGGACCAAGACCAAGCTCCGTGAGCACAGCGACCGTCAGCGCCATGTACTGGGACATGCCCGCATCGACGCGGCGCTCGTGCTGGCAGGAGTTTCCGAGGGTGAGCGTAACGACACTCTGTTCCGATACGCGTGCTCACTTCGCGCACAGGACGTACACGTTCTAGTGGCGTTCGACAAGCTCCGTCAGGCCGCGGCGAATTGTGACCCACCACTCCCCCAGGATGAGGTAGATGAACTCCTCACGTCGGCATATGCGAGATACGAGGCTGGTGTTGGGCACGATGGTGCATTGGTCGAATCGACGCAACCACGATCTCCTAGTAACCGACTTCCGATCGTCTGGGGAAACGACATCGAGGACCTGCCACAACCCGAATGGATTATCGACAGCATCATTCCTGCGGGAGCATTCGTAGTCCTCTACGGGGCAGCAGGGACAGGGAAGACATTCATAGCACTCGACATGGCAGCCGCCATCTCCACTGGACAACCGTGGCATGAACATGAGACACGGCAAGGTCCCGTCATCTACATCGCGGCAGAAGGCATTGGCGATCTCGGTCTCCGTCATCAAGCTGTTCGCATCGGTCGGAACCTCGACGATCTGCCAGAGATCGGTTACCTCCTTGAGCCGATCAACCTCTTCTTAGACTCTGACGTGAGACACCTCGTACGGATGCTTGAGGATCTACGACCCGCTCTCGTCATCGCCGACACACTCGCACGTTCGATGGACGGAGGAGATGAGAACGTCGTCAAAGACATGAACGTCGTCATCAAGAGCGTCGACTACCTCCGACGCACCACTGGGGCAGCGGTGATGCTGATTCATCACACAGGTCACGACAAGAGTCGCGAACGGGGATCGTCAGCGTTGAAGGGAGCGGCAGATGTATTCATCAGGCTAAGCGGAGAAGTCGACACGGCGGTGACAATGCGTTGCGACAAGATGAAGATGTCGAAAGAGTTCGACGATGTCACACTCCGCTTCGAGCCGACCGGGGATTCGCTAGCCGTGGTCTCACACCCCGTGACACCAGTATTGGATGGCCACGAGCAGGCCAGTCTCACGTTGGTGTCACATGA
>JADFHH010000317.1 GCA_022567275.1 Pseudomonadota bacterium
CGTTGGCTGGGATCTTGAGAGCTTCGGGTTGGTGAAAAACGCCAAGAACGCGGAAGCCGCCAAGAAGTTCGCCGACTGGTCGGTGACCCGCGAAATCAACGTCATCTATAACCGGGAATATGCCGTTGTGGCCTATCCGGGCGTCGCCAAGCCGGTGAAATTCTTCCCCGAAGGAATCCACAAAAAGATGATCAAGAACGACTTCCTCTGGGCCGCCAAGAACCGCAAGCGGATTTTGGCTGAGTGGACGAAGCGTTACGACGCCAAATCGGCGCCCAAGTAAAAAATAGAACGCTTGATCTGAAGCCCCCGGCCTGCGCTAAACTGGCCGGGGGTTTTTTTATTCCGTCCGGGGTTATCATGGCAGCCAGGAGCAAAACGAAATCAGCGCCCAAACGGGCTTTTCTTGAAATCAGGGACGTCACTAAGAAATTTGGCGATTTCACCGCCCTGGAGGATATCACGCTCGATATCCATGAGGGGGAGCTGATTTGTTTTCTTGGGCCCTCGGGCTGCGGCAAAACCACATTGCTTCGGGCCATCGCCGGCCTCGATGTTCAAACCACCGGCCGGATTTACCAGAAGGGCCGCGATATTTCCGACGCGCCGCCGGCCGACCGCGACTTCGGCATTGTGTTCCAGTCCTACGCCCTGTTCCCCAACATGACCGTTACCAAAAATATCGCATACGGCCTCGTCAACCGGCGCATGGGCCGCAAAGCGATCGCCAGCAGGGTGGAAGAACTCCTGGAGCTGGTCGGCATGCCGGGTTCCGGCGACAAATACCCCGCCGCACTCTCCGGCGGCCAGCAACAGCGCGTGGCGCTGGCGCGCGCCCTGGCGACGTCGCCCGGCATGCTGCTGCTTGACGAGCCCTTGAGCGCACTCGATGCAAAGGTGCGCGAACAATTGCGCCATGAATTGAAGGATTTGCAGCGCTCCCTCGGTATCACCACCATCATGGTGACCCACGATCAGGAAGAGGCCTTGTCCATGGCCGACCGGATCGTGGTGATGAGCGACGGGCGTATCGAGCAGGTCGGCACGCCTATCGAGATTTACCGCGATCCGATCAGCGCCTATGTGGCGGATTTCATCGGCTCCATGAATTTCCTGTACGGGCGGATGGATGCCGGGGGGCATGTTCAGGTGGGGCGGTTGAAGATTGCACTGGACGATGCGGCCAACCAGTTCGCCACTGGCGACGATGTCGTCGTTTGCATCCGCCCCGAAGATGTGGCGGTGCGCGATCTGGCGCAGATCAAGACGAACAAATACGCCATGTCGATCCGGGAGGTCGAGTTCCTGGGCTCCTTCTGCAGGGCGACCCTCGATGTGGATGGCGACAAGGACGCGGAACTTATCGCCGATTTCTCGATAAACCTCATGCGTGATTTCAAGCTGACACGCGGAACCAGGCTCAAGGTGGCGCTGCCGACAACGCGCCTGCAGGCGTTCCGTGGCGATAAGCGCGGGGAATAGATATGACTGCTACCGGCATTTCCGATGTGACCGGTATTGAGCCTCCGGGCTCGCCAGCATTACGGCGGCTGCGCTCTCTGGGAACTGAATCCTGGATCATGCTGGCTGGCATTTTAGCCATTTGTGTTGCGCTGATCGCCTTTATGGTCTTGCCGCTTTATGCGCTCCTGAAAAAGAGCGTTGAAGACGACAAGGGCGTCTTTATCGGTCTTGCCAACTTCCAGGAATATTTCACGTCAGCCGGGCTGGTCAACTCGATCACCAACTCCCTGACCATCGCCATTCTGACAATGGTCATCTCCTGCACGCTCGCCTTCACTTTCGCTTACGGGCTGACGCGCAGCTGCATGCCGTTCAAGCGCACGTTCCGGGCCATCGCCACGATACCGATTCTCGCGCCATCGCTGCTGCCGGCCATTTCTCTGATCTATCTGTTCGGCAATCAGGGGGTCATCAAGGGGCTGCTGCTGGGCGAGAGCATTTACGGACCCATCGGCATCATGATCGCCATGGTGTTCTACATCTTTCCCCATGTGATGATGATCATGGTGACGGCGCTGTCGACAACCGACGCCAGGCTCTATGAAGCAGCCGCCTCGCTCGGCACCAGGCCTATGCGCGTGTTTTTCACCATCACAGTACCTGGCGCCATTTACGGCATCGTCTCGGCGGCGGTGGTCGCCTTCACACTGACCATTACCGACTTCGGCGTGCCCAAGGTCATCGGCGGGCAGTTCAACGTGCTGGCGACCGACATCTACAAGCAGGTTGTGGGTCAGCAGAATTTTTCCATGGGCGCGGTCGTTGGGCTGGTGCTGCTGTTGCCCGCCATCTTCTCCTTCATGATCGACCGCCATGTGAAGAAGAAGCAGGTGGCTTTACTCACCGCGCGCGCGGTTCCGTTTCATCCCAAACCGCACAAGGCGCGCGATACCGCGCTGCTCGTTTTCTGCATCATGATGTCGGTATTTCTTATCGGCATTCTGGGGATGGCGTTGTACGCGTCCTTTGTGAAGTTCTGGCCCTATGATCTCAGCCTGTCGCTGGTGCATTATGACTTCGACGCGGTCGACCCGAACGGCTGGTCGTCCTTCTACAACTCCCTGCGGATGGCGGCCCTGACCGCCGTTATCGGTGTCGTTATTATTTTCCTCGGCGCCTATCTCGTCGAGAAGGGGCAAGGTTTCCCTCGCTTGCGGGGCTTCTTCCATATGCTGGCCATAGTGCCCATGGCGGTGCCTGGCCTGGTTCTGGGCCTGGCTTACATTTTCTTTTTCTCGCGCCCGGAAAACCCGCTTTCCCCCATCTACGGCACAATAGTGATCCTGGTGGTCTGCACGGTCGTCCATTTTTACACGGTGAGCCATCTGACCATGCTCACCGCGCTCAAGCAGATCGACAAGGAGTTCGAGGCGGTCTCCGCTTCGCTCAAGGTGCCGTTCTACCGGACCATGTTCCGCGTGCATGTGCCGATCTGTCTGCCGGTCATATCCGAGGTTATGATGTATCTGTTCGTCAACGCCATGACCACGGTATCCGCGGTGGTCTTTCTCTATTCGCCGGATACAAAGCTGGCGGCGATTACCGTGCTCAATCTGGATGACGTTGGCGACTCGGCCGAGGCCGCTGCCATGTCCATGGTGATCGTTGCGACATCGGTCACGGTGCGAGTGGTGCACGGGCTTCTCATGCGGACCCTCAACGCCCGCCACTCGG
>JADFHH010000318.1 GCA_022567275.1 Pseudomonadota bacterium
TCATACCAGCTCAACACCCGGACCAGACGGCCGCCGACCACCTGGGTCTGGGTCAGGTCGAAGATGGAACTCGCCGGGTTGTGGTTGAAGTCGATGGAAACGGCGGGGCCGTCGCTGGTGATCAGGATGCCCTTTAGCTTGCCTTTCGCGGCCTTGACGATGGCGGCGTTGACTTCCTCCACCGTGGTCTTGCGCTTGGCGTTGAAGGTCAGGTCGACCATCGACACATTGGGCGTGGGGACGCGCACGGCGACGCCGTCCAGCTTGCCGGCGAGTTCGGGAAGCACCAGGCCGACGGCGCGGGCCGCCCCGGTCGAGGTCGGGATCATGGACAGCGCCGCCGCCCGGCCGCGATAGAGGTCCTTGTGCAGGGTGTCGAGCGCGGGTTGATCGCCGGTATAGGCGTGGATGGTGGTCATAAAACCCTGGACGATGCCGATGGCGTCATTCAGCACCTTGGCCACCGGCGCCAGGCAATTGGTGGTGCAGGATGCATTCGAGACCACCGTGTGGCCGGCTTCCAGCTTATCGTGATTGACACCATAGACGACGGTCAAATCCGCGCCGCTGGCCGGAGCGGAGATGAGCACGCGCTTCGCGCCGGCCTCGAGATGCGCTGAAGCTTTTTCCTTTGACGCAAAGAAGCCGGTGCATTCGAGCGCGATATCGACGGCCAAATCCTTGTGCGGCAATTCCCTGGGATCGCGCAGCGCCGTCACCTTGATGGGGCCGGAGCCGATGTCGATGGAGTCTCCCCTGACCGTGACTTCGCCCGGATAACGGCCATGAACGGAGTCGAAGCGCAGCAGATGGGCATTGGTCTCAATCGGGCCAAGATCGTTGATCGCGACAATTTCGATATCGTCGCGGCCCGACTCGGCTATCGCGCGCAGGATATTGCGGCCAATTCTGCCAAAACCGTTGATTGCCACCCTGATCGCCATTTTTTTACTCCCCGCGCTGTTATCCGGCACCATAGCACGCCTTATTATGCGATGAATTGAACGAGTCAATGAAAAGGCTACTTTTCCAGCGCGGAATTCCGCAAACGGTTGACGCATCAAATGGCTGCCGCCTAATGTTCACATGCAACTTCAGTGGATCATGCTCCAGATGAGTGACGCAGAGAAAATGACTCAGGCAACACAGCGCCTGGACACGGCGTTGAAGGCTATGGAAGACAGCGTCGCGGGCAAGCGGCGCAAGCAGCTGACGGTCGAATCCCTGCAAGAAAAGCTCCATTCACTCGAAGAAATCCTCGCAGGCGAACGCACCCATGGTGAAAAACTGGCTAGCGCCAATGAGGATGTATCGCTGCGTATTGATAAGATTATGAGTTCGATCAGGAACATGCTGCAGCAAGACTGAAATAATTGGCTCTTGGCGCAGGTGAGGTGAGGTATGGCTGAAGTCACGATCACACTGAATGGCAGGACATACCGGCTGCAATGCGATGATGGCGAGGAAGAACATTTGCTCGCTCTGTCGCACACGGTTGGCGAACGCCTGGATGGTCTTCAGAAACAGTTCGGCCAGATCGGTGACGAACGGTTGCTGCTGATGTCCGTGCTAATGATTTCCGATGAGCTGAACGAGGCGCAAAAGAAACTCGAAGTGGTGGAAGCCGAGCGCGCACGGGCCGAAACCAGGGCCGTGGATCAGATATCCGCCGCCGCCGGGCGCGTCGAGTTGCTCTACGCGGCGCTGAACGACAAGGCGCTGGCCCGGGAGGACAAGTAGCTGTTGCCGTCCGCTTGTGCGCTTGCACCCTTGAACGGGACACCCTAATTTGGCCTAATTGGTTCCCGACTCTGGCCCGCGCGGCCATCCATTGGCCCGGCTCATGAGGCTGCATTTCAATCAAGACATGAAACGGCACATTTCAGTTCCAGTCATCGCTGCCCTGGCCGCCGTTCTTATGGCGGGCTGGGGGGGTGTGTTTGCCGCGCCGGTCCTGGCGCAACAGCAAGGCGCCCCGGCGGCTGAATCGTCCGGCAGTGCGCTGGATGAGCGCATCCTTCGCCTCGAGGAACGCATCCAGGATTTGCAAAGTGTGATCGGCACCCTGCAATCCTTCATTCGCGATGGCGGCGGCACCCGGGCGCCGGGCGCTCTTCCACCACCGGACGGGCAAGGCGCAAGCGCCGGCGCAGAGGGAAGCGAGGTTTCCATCCGCGTTCTGGCGCTGGAGACGCAGATTAACGCTCTGACGGGCCAGATGGGACAGATCGCCGCACGCTTGAATCAGATGGAATCGCAGCCGGGACTGCAACCGGAGAGTCAATCCGGCGCTTTATTCTCACCTGCACAACGCGGGGAAGCCGAGGCCGCCGCTCCGGCACAGGCGCCGCAAGCCGGCACGGCTGCGCCCGCTCCACTATCCACCATGCCCTTTGCCCGGGAGGCAACGCAGCCCCGCGCGTCTCAACAGCTCGCCGCCCCGCCCGGTGGCGGTGAAGGCCCGCAAGCCACATATGATGCGTCCTATCAAAATTATCTGCGCAATGATTTCGCCGCCTCGGAGAACGGATTTCGCTCATTTATCGCCACCTATGCAAACGATCCGCTGATCGCCAACGCCTATTACTGGCTTGGCCGCACGCATTTCGAGCGCCGGCAATTCAAGCCCGCGGCGGAGGCATTTCTGGCCGGTTACAAGAAGGACAACGAAAGCGTCATCGCGCCGGACGCCTTGCTGCATTTGGGACTATCGCTGGCACAACTGGGAGAAAAGGAGGCCGCCTGCTCTACGCTCGATGTGGTCTCGAAGCAGTTTCCGGATGCGGCTGACAGCGTGAAGCAGGAGACCGCCGACGCGATCCAGCGCGTGCGCTGTTGAGGCCGCCGGCGGTGCGGCGTATATCCGTATTATGACTATGGCGGCATCTCCCATTACAGATGGCGAACTCGGAACGCGGGTGGCGTGCCTTGATGGGGTGACCCATGCGGGTCTCGCTGTTTCGGGCGGCGCGGATTCGCTGGCGCTCATGGAACTGGCGCGGCGCTGGCAGGCGCAATCGGGCGCCGATGCGCCGCGTTTGAGTGTTTTGTGCGTCGATCACGGGCTGCGCGAAGCTTCTTCCCATGAGGCGCAATGGGTGGTTTCCCGCGCACGGGCGCTTGGGCGTGGGGCCGCTACCCTGCGCTGGGAGCCGGGCGACAACAAAAGCCGCATACAGGCGGATGCACGCCACGC
>JADFHH010000319.1 GCA_022567275.1 Pseudomonadota bacterium
GACGCCGCGAAAGCTGGAGCAGTTTTCCAGATTCGCTTCGCCGTGGCCGATGCTGCCGCAGGTGCCGACCTTGTTGTCGACGTACAGCCCGGCGCCCAGGATCGGCGAATCGCCCACGCGGCCGGCCATCTTGAAGGCGTGCCCGCTGGTGCTGGTCGCACAGTGAATGCGGTTGTCCAATGTCCAGCGAAAGCTATTGAGCAGTCCTTGCACATTCTTGCGGCTGAAACCCGTAAACACGACCTTCTGTTGATCGGCTTTGCCGTCGCCGGTGGTGTCTTTCAAATAGAAGATGTCGGGCGCCGCGCCCACGAATAATGTCCAGCACCTGATGGACGAGCTGTGGCAGTGTGGCTTCAGGCCAACCGATGGCACCGGCAGTGCCGGCAGCTTGAAGGCTACCGAGAAGCACCTGGGCGACATGCGGGTGATCGTGGCTAAGCGGCTGGGGGTGGAGTGTTGATAACCGCAGACATGGCCATCCTGATCGGCCTCACAGCAGTGATACTGGCCATAATGGGCGCCGGGCTGGTTATATTGTTTAAGCTGCTGGGCACCCAGGCGTGGCTGATCGAGCAAATGGCGGGGCGGCTGGACGACCTTGAGGAGAAGGTATTCCCCAAGCCACTCCGGCCTACTGACTTGAGGGAGAGGCTGTGAACAAAAAGTGCATTGAGTGTGGTGAGCAGGTGCTCGACAAGTGGGCACACCGCTGCGAGGGGTGCCAGGCAATCTGGCAGGCTGCAATGACTCTCTATGTAGAGGATGCCGTCATTGAGCCGTTTAACTTCCCGGCGCGCAAGGATGTCATTATGCCGCTGGCGCAGCGTCGGGGACATCCGGCACACGCTCCGGCGCGGCCTCCACGCCACGCCGCACCGCCTGCGTCTCCAGCGGCGCACCCCGCGCGGCCCGGCCGGCCACCTTCGCCGTGGTGGTGGAGCATATGCGCGCGCTAACTGCCGGGGCGAAACGCACCCTCATCGCCTGCTGGAGCAATGGCGCGCGAACGCGGCTGCATAAATTGTTGAGCGATCATGGTTTGCCGGCCGCCAGGGAGGTTGAGTCCTATGCGGAGGCATCCGCCCTGCCAAGGGGCGTGGTGGCGCTTGGCGTTCTCGGGCTGGAGACCGGCTTCGAGACGCCTGAGCTGGCGGTCATCTCCGAACAGGATATTCTCGGCGACCGCCTGATCCGGCCGCGCAAGACAAAGCGCGGCGCGAAGGCGCTCACCGAAGTCTCCAGCATATCATCAGGCGATCTCGTGGTTCATGCCGAGCATGGCATCGCCCGGTTTGAAGGACTGAAGATCATCACCGCCGCGGGTGCGCCCCATGACTGTATGGAGCTGATCTATCAGGGCGGCGACCGGCTCTATCTGCCGGTTGAGAATATCGAGCTTTTGTCCCGCTATGGCTCCGATGAAGCCGGCGCCAAACTTGACAAGCTCGGCGGGGCCGCCTGGCAGAACCGCAAAGCGCGGCTGAAGCAGCGTATCCGCGAAATCGCCGGTAAGCTGATCGAGGTGGCGGCCGCACGGGAGTTGAAACGCGCGCCGGTCTTCGAGCCGCTTGAAGGGGTTTATCAGGAATTTTGCGCGCGCTTTCCTTATGAGGAAACCCAGGATCAGGAAACCAGTATCGCCGATGTGCTCGCCGATCTCGCGTCGGGCAAACCCATGGATCGTCTGATTTGCGGCGATGTGGGATTTGGCAAGACGGAAGTGGCGCTGCGCTCGGCGCTGGTGATCGCAATGACCGGCAGCCAGGTCGCCCTGGTGGCGCCGACCACATTGCTGGTGCGCCAGCATTTCCAGACTTTTCGCGAGCGTTTCAGCGGTCTGCCAATCAACATCGCGCAAGCCTCGCGCATGGTCAGTGCGCGCGAACTTGAATCCGTCAAGGATGGGATCAGCTCCGGTCATATCGATATTGTCATCGGCACCCATGTCTTGCTCGGCAAAGCAATCGCCTTCGCCGATCTCGGATTGCTGATTATCGATGAAGAGCAGCATTTCGGCGTCCAGCACAAGGAGCGGCTGAAACAGCTGCGTAAGGATGTGCATGTGCTGACGCTCACCGCGACGCCCATCCCGCGGACACTGCAATTGGCGCTCTCGGGCGTGCGCGAACTCTCCCTCATCGCCACCCCGCCGGTGGACCGGTTAGCGGTGCGCACCTATGTCACGCCCTTCGATCCCATGATTTTGCGCGAGGCGTTGCTGCGCGAACGCTTTCGCGGCGGACAAAGCTTTTATGTCTGTCCGCGCATTTCAGACCTCGATCAGGCAGGGGCCTTCCTGGCGGAGCATGTGCCGGAGTTAAAAGTGGCGCGCGCCCACGGCCGGATGGCGGCGCGTGAGCTGGAAGACGTCATGAGCGGGTTTTACGACCGGCAATATGACGTGCTGCTGAGCACGACGATCATCGAATCGGGCCTCGATATCCCCACCGCCAACACATTGATCGTGCAGAGCGCCGACCGCTTCGGATTGTCGCAGCTCTATCAATTGCGAGGCCGCGTCGGGCGCTCGAAAATGCGCGCCTATGCTTATTTCACGCTGCCCGAGGGCGCCAAACTGACGCCGGCCGCGGAAAAGCGTCTCAAGGTGCTGCAATCGCTCGACACCCTGGGCGCGGGTTTTTCCCTGGCCAGCCATGATCTCGATATCCGCGGCGCCGGCAATCTGCTCGGCGAGGAGCAATCGGGTCATATCAAGGAAGTCGGCTTCGAACTTTATCAGGCGATGCTCGAAGAGGCTGTCGCGGGGATGAAAGGCGGCCGCCAGGGGGAAGTGGAGGAGCAATGGTCGCCGCATATCTCGCTCGGCACATCGGTGCTGATCCCGGAAAACTATGTGCCCGATTTGCAGGTGCGGCTCGGGCTTTACCGGCGCTTGTCGGAAGTGAGTGCGGCAACCGAAATCGACGGCTTCGCGGCGGAAATGGTGGATCGCTTCGGGGCGCTGCCCGAGGAGGTCAACCATCTGCTCGATATCGTCCTGATCAAGGCGCTGTGCCGGCGCGCCGGGGTGGGGCAAGTGGAGGCTGGCCCGCGCGGCGTACTGATAGCTTTCCGTGACAATAATTTCGCCAACCCGGAAGGGCTGATCGCCCTCATCACCGGTGAAGCGGGGCGGATGCGCCTGCAGCCCGATCACCGTCTGGTGGTAAAGGGCGATTGGAATGAG
>JADFHH010000320.1 GCA_022567275.1 Pseudomonadota bacterium
CGGGCCGGATCCGGTGCCGTAATGACAGCGTCCATGCGGACCGCGCCGAGTGCTCTTGGGCAATCAGTTGTACTGCCCGGCTTCGTCTGCGTAGCCGCGTTCCAGCAGGCATATTGAGTCATATACCTGGGTGCGCCGGCCGTTGCTGGTGGTGACGCGGTCTTCGCAGACCTCTGGCACCAGTTCAGCCCGCACCATCAGTTCGCTGAGGCAAAGTTTAGAATAGACGCTGCGTGACTTTTCGCCCCGGCGCACATCGAACTGGCACTCACTGGGCAAGAAGCCTTTGAAGGCGACAGGCGGCTGGTACACGGGCGTCTGGTACACGGGCGTCTGGTACACGGGTGGCTGGTAAACGGGCAAGTAAACCGGTTGCGGTTTGGGCGGGTGAGGTATGTGTATTGGTGGTTTGGGTGCGTGATAATGCAGCGGCGCAGTTCTTGTAGATGACAGAACGAGGCGGCGCCTGTTGTTTTCTTCGACGGCCTTGGCAATCAATGCAATCGCCGCTACGCCAACAATTAATCGGCCAATATCCTTGTTGTTACCAGCCTGTGCTGGCGCAGCAGTCATCCCGCCAAATGCGATCGAAACGGCGAGAACAGATGCAGTTAAAGTTCTGGTCATGGTATCTTCCTTTGTCTGGGGCAAGCCGGGTCGGCCCGGTTGCGATTGGGCAGACAATCGGAAGTTCGCTGTCGCTAATCAATATCGCCCGGCTGTTATCGGATATCAGCGGCCGCACGCGGCGCTGATGGGGTATGAAATTGTCAACCCGTATGACAACATGGCCAATTTGTCGGGTGACTTTATTGCGGACCTGGAAGCGCTACCGGCCCGCGCAAAGAAGCGTTTTCTAAGCGGCGAATATATTGAACTCCTTTGTCGGCGACGTTACGGGTCCCATACTCTCAATTTGTCATTTCGGGGGGTGCCACGTTTCTGCCATTCTGGTGTTTGCTTTGGGCCGATTGTGTTGAAAAACTCGAATTTAGGGCATCACCAACGTATTTTTTGGCCATGCAGGCCGATCAGTTGGTTTTTGCGAGGGGGTCGGCCAAATCCGCCCTCCGGCGCTCTTGTGCAGACGCTCGGCGCCTCATGAACAGTCCCATCCGACTTTGTCCAATCATCCCGCATTCCCCAAGTAGCCTGACGTTTTTGTACCTTTGAAAGGCAGTAATGTGTTATATTTCAGCATGTTACTTAGGCTGAAGGCGGCGGATTATGGATCACCCGAAGGGTGCAAGAGAAACGGGTGATGTTCGGCTCGGTTTTGACCGGCGGGTGCGGCTGGAATTTCATGGCTCCAAGATCAGTTCGGATGGCGGTCTGCTGTTGTACCGAGAACTGGATGAAGTACTTGGCCTGCACGACATTGCGGGTGGTTTGTTGAGAGACACGCGGACAGGTCACAATCGGTTGCATACACTGGTCGGGCTTTTGCGGCAGTCGGTCTTCGGGCGATTGGCCGGATATGATGATGTGAATGACGCGGATCGTCTGGCGCTCGATCCGGTAATGCGGCAGGTGGTTGGCGGACGGGCCGTTGATGCCAAGGCCGCTTCCGCGAGCCAGATGGGGCGATTTGAGACAGAGGTTCTGGCAACGACTGACAATCGTTTTGCGCTGGCTGATTTGTCGGGGCACTGGATCGACCGGGTTCACGAGCGCAAGCCACCAAAGTGGATTACGCTCGACATGGATAGTTCCGTCAGCCCGACCCATGGGGCTCAGGAAGGCACCGCTTGGAACGGCCATTTCGGCTGTATGTGCTATCATCCTTTGTTCGTGTTCAACCAGTTTGGGCACCTCGAACGCTGCGCTTTGCGTCCCGGCAATGTGCATAGTGCGGATGGATGGGACGAGGTTCTAAAGCCAGTGATGGCGCGATACTCGGATCGTCACCTGATGCGGTTCTTCCGCGCCGATGCTGCCTTCGCCATCCCGAACCTCTACGAGACGTTGGAAGCTGAGGACTACTTCTACGCGATCCGGCTGCGCACTAATCGCGTTCTGCAAGGCAGGATCGCGCATTTGCTCAAGCGGCCCGTAGGGCGACCGCCGAACCATGTGCGGCGCATCTACGGCGACTTCGAGTATCAGGCGGTGTCTTGGGACAAACCCCGCCGTGTTGTAGCCAAGGTCGAGTGGCATCCTGGCGAGTTGTTCCCGAGGGTTGGTTTTGTCGTTACCAATATGCCAATGGAGGCAGACTGGATCATTCGGTTCTACAACCAGCGTGGCACCGCCGAGCAGCACATCAAAGAAGGCAAACAGGCGATCAACTGGACCCGGCTATCCTGCAAGGGCATGGCCCAAAACGAGGTTCGACTTCAGCTTCACGCACTGGCCTACAATCTTGGCGTCTTCTTGCAAGGCACTGATCTACCCGAAGAGATGGCCGACTGGTCGCTGACCAGCCTGCAAACCCGGCTGATCAAAATCGGTGCACGGGTAGTCCGCCACGCAAGAGCCATCACATTCCAACTGGCCGAGGTCGCGGTCAGCGGTGATCTATTCAATCGCATCCTTGCGGCCATCCAACGGCTGCGCGCACCGCCGGTTCCCGTATGAGGACATCATGGCAATAATTGAGCGAAAGCGGCTCGAATGGTCTGCCCAAGGTTTGGCCCGTTCACCAGTTTGGATGCTGCAAAGCGATGACAGGCCCAATCGGACCGCACTGAACAGCCTCCACGACAAGGATGGTCAACGAAACTGTTGCCACAGCGCGTTGGGACACCTAACCTTGCCGAAAGGCGCCACTACTTGGGGAATACCGGTTGAAATCTCCTTCTTCTGTTTGAAAATACTCCCTTAGCGAAGCGTCCATGCACGCAGTGCGAACCGACTTGCGTTGCAGGCGCTCGAATTATCGCCCCTCGTAGCGCGCCGGTCGTTTTTCCAGAAACGCCAGCACCCCTTCTTTAAAATCGCGGGTGTGGCCGCATTCGCCCTGAAGGCGCGCTTCCAGATTCAACTGGTCGTCCAGATTGTTGTCAAACGTCGCCCGCAGCGCGGTTTTCATGTTGCGATAAGCGATTGTGGGGCCCACCGCGAGCGTGGCGGCGCGCGCCTGCCAATGCGCCGCGAACCCGTCATCCGCCACCGCTTCCCAGATCATGCCCCAGTCGCTGGCTTGCCGGGCGCTGACCCCTTCGGCAAACATCGCCGAAGGGG
>JADFHH010000321.1 GCA_022567275.1 Pseudomonadota bacterium
TGGAGCGCGTGTTCCCGCTCTATTCGCCGATGAGCACCAATAGCGATGTGGTGCGCCGCGGCCGGGTACGACGCGCAAAACTGTATTATCTGCGCGGCCGCCGCGGCAAGTCGGCGCGCATCCCGGAACGCCGCGACGCCCGCGCCAAGGGCAAGGCCGCGGCCGCCGCCCGCAAGACCGCCAGCAAAACCTTCAAGGGGTTCACCAAACCCAAGGGCGAGGCGGACGATCTCACCGGCATCGAGGGGGTGGACGAGGAGCTGGCCAAACGTCTGAATGAAATCAACGTCATCCAGTTCGAACAGATCGCCAACTGGACCGATGACGATATCGCCAATGTGGACGAGGCGTTGAGCCTGAAAGGCCGCATCGAAAGCGGGAATTGGGTGAAACAGGCCAGGGCGCAGATGGCGGAATCGACGGTTGAGGAAGTCCCGGCCGGGGACGCCGGGGGGGACGCCAGGGACAAGGATGACGCCAAGGCGGAAAAGAAAAAAGATTAGGGGTGATTAAGGTGGCGAGGGGTCAGGAGCGCAGAGCGCCGGCTACCGCCGAAGCAACTATCTCCGGGATGGCGTCAAACCGCTGATTTACTTCAAGCCGGAAGTCGCCCATTTCAGAACGAAGCTCACCGAATTCGGATTGAATTTCCAGAACGGATTTGTGAACACCGCTTAATTGCTTGCTGAGAAACTGGAAAGAGCCTTCCAGTTCGCCGACACGGCGTTCTGAATCTCTCACGCGGTCATCGAGTTTCATGTCCGGCATGATAGTTCCTTTCAGGTTGCGGCGCCACCGTTAATCACCTGCGTTCTTGCCTTGCGTCCTGTGAGCACTGTACGGGGGTTACGGCATGGCGCAAGAAATTCAGGCGGCATAAGGGCCATTGCCGCCATTGCCGCATAAGGTTAGAAAGGTTCGAGCAAGAACCGATACCCCGAGGGGAGACGCCACATGGCGCATAGCAAATCACCGGCCGCCCGGCCGCTCTCTCCGCACCTGCAAATCTACCAGCCGATGCTGACCATGATGCTGTCGATCATGCATCGCCTGACGGGGGCAGCACTTTATTTCGGCTCGCTGCTGCTGGCCTGGTGGCTGATCGCCGCCGCCTCGGGGCCTGAATATTTCGCCCTTGTGAACGGGTATGCCGGCACGCTCATCGGCAAGCTGGTGTTGTTCGGCTACACTTGGGCGCTGATCCACCACATGTTCGGCGGCTTCCGCCATTTTCTCTGGGACACGGGGCGCGGCTTCGACTTATCCATGGTCGAGTTGATGGCCCGCGCCAGCCTTATCGGATCGCTCGGCCTGACGGTCGCGATCTGGGCCATCGCCCTCACTGCGGGGGCGCTTTAAGCCATGGCCGATATGCGCACGCCGCTGAACAAGGTTCGCGGTCTTGGCTCGGCCCGGGAAGGTGTGGATCATTTCTGGCGCCAAAGAGTCACCGCGCTCGCCAATATCCCGCTGACCCTGTTTCTGGCCGTCACCATCGCCCTGCTGGCGGGCAAGGATCACGCCGCGGTCGCCGCCTATCTCGGCTCGCCGCTCGCGGCCATCGCTTTTGCCGCGCTGATCCTCTCGGCCACGATCCATATGCGGCTCGGCATGCAGACCATCATCGAGGATTATGTGCATGGCGAAGCGGCGAAGATAATCAGCCTCATCGCCAACACCTTCTTTGCGATTTTCGTGGGTCTCGCCTCGCTATTGGCGATTGTCAAACTCTCTCTGGGCGGCTGACATGGCCCGCAAGGCAAAACCTGAAGGCAAAGGCGCGCCCGCGCCCGGCGTCCTTGGCAAGGCGTACCCGATAACCGACCACAGCTATGACGTGATCGTCGTCGGCGCCGGGGGTGCGGGCTTGCGCGCGGCGCTTGGTTGCGCGCAAGCCGGTCTCAAGACCGCCTGTATCACCAAAGTTTTCCCCACCCGCAGTCATACGGTCGCCGCCCAGGGCGGTATGGCCGCATCGCTCGGCAATATGGGGCCGGACGACTGGCGCTGGCATATGTTCGACACGGTCAAGGGGGCCGATTGGCTGGGCGATCAGGACGCCATCGAATATCTCTGCCGTGAAGCGCCGAAAGCGGTCTATGAGCTGGAACATTTCGGCGTTCCGTTCTCGCGTACCGGGGAGGGAAAAATTTATCAGCGTGCCTTCGGCGGCATGACCACCGACTATGGCGAGGGTCCCCCGGCCCAGCGCACCTGCGCCGCCGCCGACCGCACCGGGCACGCCATGCTGCATACGCTTTATGGCCAGTCCTTGCGCCATTCGACGGAATTTTTCATCGAATATTTCGCCATCGATCTCATCATGGAGAACGGCGCCTGCCGTGGCGTGATGACGCAATGTCTCGACGACGGCACATTGCACAGATTCCGTGCGCATCAAACAATTCTCGCCACCGGCGGTTATGGCCGCACCTATTTCTCCTGCACCTCGGCCCACACCTGCACCGGCGACGGCAACGCCATGGCGTTGCGCGCCGGGCTGCCGCTGCAGGACATGGAATTTGTCCAGTTTCACCCGACCGGAATTTATGGCGCCGGCATGCTGATCACCGAAGGGGTGCGCGGAGAGGGCGGTTATCTGGTGAATTCGCAAGGCGAGCGATTCATGGAGCGTTATGCGCCCCACGCCAAGGATCTGGCCTCGCGCGATGTGGTGTCGCGCGCCATGACCATCGAAATTCGCGAAGGCCGGGGCGTCGGCCCGGACAAGGACCATATTTTCCTGCATCTCGATCATCTCGATCCCGACGTAACTCACGAACTGTTGCCGGGGATCGCTGAATCGGCGCGCATCTTCGCCGGCGTCGATGTCACCAGAGAGCCGGTCCCGGTGCTGCCGACCGTGCATTACAATATGGGCGGCATCCCGACCAACTATCATGGCGAGGCGGTGGCGCCGGGCGGCAAGGACAAAGACAGACTGGTGCCGGGTCTGATGGCGGTGGGCGAGGCGGCCTGCGCGTCGGTTCATGGCGCCAACCGGCTGGGGTCCAATTCGCTGATCGATCTGGTGGTATTTGGCCGCGCGGCGGCGCTGCGCTGCGCCGAGACCATTGTGCCAGGTCAGCGGCACAAGGATCTGGCCAGCGGCGCCGGGGATGAGGCTGTCGCCCGGCTTGACCGCTTGCGCCATGCCGACGGCG
>JADFHH010000322.1 GCA_022567275.1 Pseudomonadota bacterium
CTCCTGGACTAACACCCGCATCGGCCGCCGAAGGCGTTGCCTCGCAAAGCTGGTCTTTTTCGGCACCGTTCGGCACCTTCGACCGGGGCCAGCTTCAGCGCGGCTACCAAGTTTACAAGGAAGTCTGCTCGGCGTGCCACGGCCTGCGGCTGCTGAGTTACCGCAATCTTGGCGAGCCGGGCGGGCCGGAGTTCACCAAGGCCGAGGTCGAGGCGCTGGCGGCTGATGTGGAAGTTCGCGACGGCCCCGATCGCGAGGGGGAAATGTTCGACCGGCCCGGCAAGCCGTCGGACGCATTCGTTTCTCCCTTCCCCAACAAAAATGCGGCGCGCGCGGCCAACAATGGCGCCTTGCCGTACGATCTCTCTGTCATGGCCAAGGCGCGCGCCGGCGGGCCGGATTACATTTTTGCGCTGATGACCGGTTACAAGGACGCACCGGAGAAAATGAAAATGGCGGAGGGCATGACCTACAACACCGCCTTCCCCGGGCGCCAGATCGCCATGGCGCAGCCGCTGGACGACGAGGCGGTCGAATATAGCGACGGCACCAAACCGACATTAGACAACCATGCCAGAGACGTCGCCGCATTCCTCATGTGGGCGGCGGAGCCGAAGCTGGAAGAGCGCCACGCGCTCGGCTTCCGCTTCATGATCTATCTCATTATCCTTGCGGGTCTTCTCTATCTCGCCAAGCGCCGGGTCTGGAGCAAGCTGGAGCAATAGCGCATACTCCAGCCCATGGATATTTTGAACGCCATCGGCGAGGCCCCGCTCCGGCTTGGCGCCTTTATCGGCATCTTCGTGCTGATGGCGCTGCTTGAGCTGGCGATCCCGCGGCGCGAGACGGGCGCGCGCAAAAAAAATCGCTGGTTCACCAATTTGATGATTGGCGGGATTGACTCCCTTGTACTGAGGGCGATGGCCATGCTGGCGGTGCCCATCGCCGCGGTCGCGGCGGCAGCCTGGGCGCAAACCCGGGGCTGGGGCGTGTTGAACTGGCTCGATTGGCCGGACTGGCTTGAGGTCGCGATCGCCATAATCGTCCTCGATCTGGCGATCTACGGCCAGCATGTGGCCTCGCACAAGATCCCGCTGCTGTGGCGGCTGCACAAGGTCCATCACACCGATGTGGAGTTCGATGTCACCACCGCCATCCGCTTCCACCCGGTGGAGATCGCGCTCTCCATGTTGTGGAAGATCGCGATCGTTCTGTTCATCGGCGCGCCGCCATGGGCGGTTGTCCTGTTCGAGGTCGCGCTCAACGGATGCGCCATGTTCAACCACGCCAACATTACGCTTGGCCCCCGGCTTGACCGGGCCGTGCGGGCGTTCATCGTCACCCCGGACATGCACCGGGTGCATCACTCGATCTACCGCTTCGAGCATGACACCAATTACGGCTTCAATTTGTCGCTGTGGGACCGGCTGTTTGGCACCTATACCGACCAGCCCCGCGACGGGCACCGTGAGATGACCATCGGCCAGAGCGACCATTTGAACGACAACCCGACACATCTCGGCTGGAGCCTGCGGCTGCCTTTCACGAAGCCACGGCCCGATGCCGGCGGCAGCGGAACGAGGGATCAGAAAAATCTGAGCGGGAAGTAGCGCAGGTGCAATTCTTCAATACGCCCGCCGCCGCGCGCCAGATGCAGGCCATAATTCAGCGCATCGCGAAGTTTCCCGTTGCCCTTTCGAATAGCGATGGCGATGCCCTCGCCGAAATATTTGCTCTCGGTGAAAGGCCCGCCGCGAAACGCGCAGCAGTCCTCCGATGAGATACCGTTCAGCCAGAACATGAGCGACAGACCGTCGCCGAACAGAACGTCGATACTGCCCTCCCGCAGCGCCGATCTGGCCTGCACCGGCGTCGCGAATTTCACCACCCTTGAGGAAGAGAAAAAGTCCTCGAGATAGGCCTGATGGGCGGTCTTGGCGACGACGCCAATCTTCTTATCGGCGAGGCTCTCGGGTATAATTGCCCTGACCGGATTTGTCTTCAACGCCACGAAGCGCGCCGGGGTATGATAATAGCTGTCGGTGAAATCCACCTGTTGCAGGATTTTCTCGCTAATACGGTAAGATGCGATGACCGCGTCCGCCTCGCCCTCCTCGAGGGCGGACAGCAGCCGGTTCCAGGGCAGGGCGCGCACCGAACATTCCACCGACAATTCATCGCACAGCGCGCGCGCGAGATCGACGTTGAAACCCGTCAGCTGACCCTCCTCATCGAGATAGTTGAAGGGTGGATAATCGCTATCGGTGACGAACCGGATTTGCTCAAGATCCAGCAAATCCGGCTTTGGTATGCGTAAGATACGCGCCTCGCTCTCGCGCATCTGTTCGCCAGAGCGCTCCTGGCCGATGGCCCATGAGGGCGCGAGGAGAGCAAGGGCCAACAAGGCGCAAAGCGCCCGCAGGTGAAAAATCGGGTTCATAGCCGCGCATCATAACGGGCTAACCGGCCCCTGCAAGGGGGCGGCGCACGGCGCTGTACGCAGCACGGGGCCGATGATAATATTACCTGGATGTGTGAATTTTGAGATTGGCGGGGGGCCAGTCGAAGTGACAGATTCCGGAGATGCGGACGGGATACGAGCCCGGGGCTTCGCCGATGCGGGCGCCACCAACCAGCGCGCATTTTCAGACCGCCTGATGGACAATGCCATTCATGGGCTCGACCGCTGCTTCCCTGGCGAGAGCGCGGGGCAGGGGCTGACGCGCGCGCAACGCACCGCCCTGACGCTCGTCTTCGCGGGCCTGTGTATCTCCTTGTTTCTGGCGCCCATCCCGGCACTGCATTTTCTGGCCGCGATCGCCACGCTGTTTTTCGCACTGGTGGTGGCGCTGCGCCTGATTGCCTGCATCAATCTTACCGCCGCCCTGCCGCGTGAATGGCTGCGCCGCAGCCCGGCCCGCATCGCCAGCGCCGAGCTGCCGGTTTACACCATCCTCGTGCCCCTGTTCCGCGAATGCGCGGTGCTGGCCGGGCTGACGCGGGCGCTCACCCGCCTCGACTATCCGGCATTAGGTAGCAAACGCACCAAGGCTATCTAATCCCCCATTTCCCAGATGAAACGGATATTCTGTCCCGCGAGATGTAAATTCTGCTATAAGAATCAATGCAGTACATACATCATAGCAAACGCCTCCCACG
>JADFHH010000323.1 GCA_022567275.1 Pseudomonadota bacterium
GCGGTTTGCGACCACCTGCAGGAACCCGCGGGCAAGGACGTCGTCGACCGCTTCAACGTCGTGATCGGCTCGGCCGAGCTGACCCGGGGGATGGACCCGGCGAAGAAACGCGAGCTTGGCATCATGCGCATGCCGTGGTGGGGCCTGCCGACCCGCAACACCCTGGATCGCGCGACCGCGATGCTTCCACAGCTGATGTACGACCGCCTCGATGAAATCGGTCTCGACTTTGCGGTGCTGTATCCGACTTACGGATTGTTCACGATGAGTCTCGACGATGATGAGGTGCGCCAAGCCGCATCGCGAGCCTTCAACGAATACCAGGCCGAGACTTTCCGGCCCTACGGGGATCGCCTGACCCCGGTCGCGATCATTCCAATGCACACCCCCGAAGAGGCGATCGAGGCGCTGGACCACGCCGTCCTCACCTGTGGCCTCAAGGCGGCGATGGTCGCGGGGCATGTGATGCGCCCGTTCGCCGGCGTCACTCATCGCAAAGCGCGCTGGATGGACACTTTTTGTTTGGACAGCGCATACGACTACGACCCCGTTTGGGCGCGCTTCAGCGAGCTTGGAATCGCTCCTACATTTCACTCGAGCGGCATGGGTTGGGGCTCGCGAGATTCGGTGACGAACTACGTCTTCAATCACCTGGGCAACTTTGCAACTGCGGGTGAAGCGATCTGCCGGGCGCTGTTTCTCGGCGGCGTGCCGTGGCGCTTCCCCGAGCTGCGCTTCGCCTTCCTCGAGGGCGGAGTCGGTTGGGCAGCCAATCTTTACTCCGACATCATCGGCCATTGGGAAAAGCGCAACCCGAAGCAGATTCAGCACTACAACCCCGCAAACCTCGATCGGGAGCAACTCGTCGACTTGTTCAAGCGCTACGGAACTTCTGCCATGACCGACCGCATCGACCGCCTGGTCGCCACCGGGGCGGGATCGACGGAAGGCCGCCTTGCCATCATCGATTACAAGACCGGCGCGCCGCCAAGCGCATCCAAGGTCGAAAACGGTTTTGCGCCACAGCTCCCGCTTGAGGCGGCCATCGCCGAAGCAGGAGGCTTTGAAGACGTGCCGCGCGGCAAAATCTCGCGGCTTGTCTATATCCGGGCGCGCGGCCACGGGGCCGGTGGCGAGGAGCGCGAGGCTTGCCCCAAGGTTCCAGCGCCCGAACTCGCCGCCCATGCGCTGGAACAACTGGAGGAGCTGGTCGCGGCCTACGCCAACGAGACACAAGCATATGACGCACAGCGCCGCGCCGGTTTTGACTACCGCTATGACGACTATGCCCATCTGGCGCGGGTGCGCGAGTGGCAGGCGGGCGGCGGGGCGCAATGACCGGTACGCAACTCAAACAAGAGACCGACCTGAACCAGGCAAAAGCCTCGGACCCGCGAGCCTCGGCGTGGGTTTCGGCCAATGCGGGAACCGGAAAAACCACGGTTTTGGTCAACCGCGTGCTGCGTCTCCTGCTGCACCGCGACTCCGCGAGCGGGGATTATCTTCGCCCGGAAAAAATCCTCTGCCTCACCTATACCAGGGCGGCGGCCGGAGAGATGGAAAACCGTCTGTTCGAGAAGCTCGCCAAATGGGCGGTGATGGAAGAGGCGGAGCTTGCCGGGACGCTCAGGGATTTGCGCGGGGCGCCAGCGGAACCCGGCGACATGGCGCGCGCGCGGCGCTTGTTCGCCATCACGCTCGACGCCAAGGGCGGATTGAAAATCCACACCATCCACGCCTTTTGCGAACGCCTGCTGCACCGCTTTCCCATCGAGGCCGGGGTGCAGGCCGGCTTCAAGGTGCTGGAAGATACCGAACGCGGCGCGTTGCGCGACGCGGCGATCGACGAGGTGCTGGGGCGCGCCGTGGCGCAGCCCGGCGAGCCGCTTGGACAGGCGCTGATGGAGGTGGTCGCGGCCGCCGCCGAAGACAGTTTTCGCGCCCTGATCGCCGTGGCGCTGGGCAAGCAGGAGGAGCTGCGGGCGATGACTCCGCTGGCCGACGATTTCGATTCGCTGGGAGAGGCCGAGCGCCACGGCATTGCCCGCACGCTCAAGGCTGATGCGAAACGTAGTGACAGCGATATCTGGAAGGAAATGGCGGGTGCCTTAAGCGATGCGCAACTCGACGCCATGCTGACTGACATTCCGGCTGACAAGAAGACAGAACAGAACCTGCTAACAGCCCTTGGCAAAGCCAGAGCCGCGCATTGGCCGGAGTTGCGCGCCAGCGCTTTGCGTGACGCCTTTTTGACCCAGGGAGGTACGCCCAGAAAATCCTTGCTGACCAAAGCCGTCAAGGAGAAGCATCCCGAGCTGGACACGGCGCTTCACGCTGCACGAGATGCGGTCGTGGCGCTTGCAGCTGAGCAGGCGGCGCTGCATATCGCTTCCGCGACCGGGGCTTTGCTGACCCTCGCCGATGAAATCATCGGCGCCTATGAGCGCCGCAAGGCCGCGCGCGCCGCGCTCGACTATGACGACCTCATCGGCAAGACCGTCCGCTTGCTCACGGGCAGCCAAGCTGCCGCCTGGGTGCTCTACAAGCTCGATTATGGCATCGATCATGTGCTTGTGGACGAGGCGCAGGATACCAGCCCGGTGCAATGGCGGGTGATCGACGCGCTGGTGGCGGAATTTTTCGCCGGGTTTTCCGCGCGCGAAACCCCCCGGACCATTTTTGCGGTGGGCGATGAAAAGCAGTCGATTTATTCCTTTCAGGGCGCCGACCCAAAATCCTTCGCCGCCTATGGCAGGACATTCCGCAACCGCGCGGAAAATGCTGAACAGGAATTCTCCCGCGTGCCGCTCACGGTTTCCTTCCGCTCAACCGCTCCTGTTCTCAAGGCGGTCGATGATGTTTTCGCCAAGGACGGCGCGCGCGATGGCGTTTCATGGGAAGGTGAAAAGATCGTGCATCAGGCGGTGCGCACGGGACAGGCCGGGCTGGTGGAAATCTGGCCCATCGAGGAACCGGAGGATGCGGTCGCCTCCCATGCCATGCGCCCGCATGAGGAAACTCCCTCCCAGTCGCAGCCCCGCGACCGGCTTGCGCAGCGTATCGCCAACACGATTCAGTGCTGGTTCGAGCGCGGTGAACTGCTCGAATCCCTGAACAGAAAAATTCGTCCCGGCGATATTCTTGTTCTCGTTCG
>JADFHH010000324.1 GCA_022567275.1 Pseudomonadota bacterium
TGCCCGCCAAGTATCAGCGCGTCGAGATGATTTGAGTCACGTTTGAGAACGCGCCGGTAGCCTTTCAACGCCTTGGCAAGACGGCCTGCCTTGTGGTGTGTCACTGCTTGCGTGAATGCATTTTCAGCGGAACTGCCAGAGGGTGCTTTCATAGGCTTGTCTCGAACATTGCGAATGATGGCAAGGTGCGTTTTACGTCTTTTTCACAACCGCGTCTATTTCCTGCAAGCTCCTGATCAGCGCCTCAAAATCCTTCAACGGCACCATGTTCGGGCCGTCGGAAGGGGCGTTATCCGGGTCGGGGTGGGTTTCGATGAACAGAGCGGCGACGCCCACCGCGACCGCCGCGCGCGCCAGCACCGGCACGAATTCGCGTTGCCCGCCGCTCGTTGCGCCCTGCCCTCCGGGCTGCTGCACCGAATGGGTGGCGTCGAACACGACCGGACAGCCGGTCTGCGCCAAAATGGGCAGCGCGCGCATATCCGACACCAGCGTGTTGTAACCGAAACTCGCGCCGCGCTCGGTCACCAGGATGTTAGAATTTCCGGCTTCCAGGATTTTCGCGACCACATTCTTCATGTCCCACGGGGCGAGGAATTGCCCCTTTTTGACCTTGATCACTTTTCCAGTCCTGGCTGCGGCGACGAGCAAATCGGTCTGGCGGCAGAGAAATGCCGGGATTTGCAACACATCGACCGCTTCGGCGACAATGGCGCATTGCTCGCGTTCATGGACATCGGTGACCACGGGCAGGCCGAGGCTTTCGCGGATTTCAGCGAATACGGGCAGCGCGTCCTTTAGTCCCAGTCCGCGCGCGCTCATCCCGCTGGTGCGGTTGGCCTTGTCGAAAGACGATTTGTAGATCAGGCCGATATTGAGTTTTTCGGCGATTTCCTTCAGCGCCGAAGCGGTTTCCAGCGCATGGTCGCGCGATTCCATCACGCACGGCCCCGCGAACACGGCGATGGGGGCTGTGTTGGCGACGGTAATGGGGCCTATTTTTACTATCGAGTTTGGAATCATGACTAATTCAGCCTGTTCACTGCACCATCATAAAGATTTCGTCCAGCTTTGCCGCCCTGCGGTCGAAGGTCGCCGTCGCCTCGCAACCGCGCGTGCGATTGATATGGCCTATCAGGCTGTCAACAAATTCCGCGCGGCCGGACCTGTAGTCATCGAGCGCGGCGCGGACATCATCATACGCCTCGATAACGCGATCCTGACCGGCGAGCAGGCTGTCAAGCGCGTTTGCAATCTCGGAACGGGGGTAACCGTAGCAAGCCGAAAGCACCCAAACGACCTCCGCCAGGACGACGCAATTGATGAAGCCGGGCGATTCCGGCGTACATCGCCGATCGACGAAACGCCTTGCCCGCTCGCTCTGGCCGGGATCGTCGCCGACCAGCAAACGCACAAGAACGTTGGAGTCGAGGCCGATCATCGTTTGTCGCCGGTCGCTGCGCGACGGTATCTTGCGATCGCGCCGCTGGCGATTGCCTCGTCCATTTCGCCAAGCGTTACGATTTTTCCCGGCTTCGGCAGAATGCCGGCGAGATCGCTCAGCCGCCTGGACACCGGCGTGATAATCGCGCGGCTGCCATTCTCGACGACGAAGCGGAGCTTGTGGCCGCTGCGCAGATGAAGCCGCGCGCGTACCTCTTTCGGGATCGTGACTGTGCCGTTACTGGTGATGGTGGACTCGAAAGATTCAGAAGCCGGCGTATCGGCGAAATAGCGGGTTGCATTGCCCTCCTTCACCTTGCGGATATTGTAGCCCTTGGCTTCGAGCTTCTTGAGGACGTTATACTGCGGTCCGCCGGTGAGCTCGATGATCTCGGCCATCGTGGCGCCGTCCGGTTTTGTGAAGAGCCGCTCGGCTTTTTTGGTTCCAGTGATGCGTTTATACATAATATTATATAATTAGCTACTCATAGTATTTAATAAAAAATAGAACATAATTATGTGTCTGTCAAGCGGCGATGATGAGGTTCTAAACCAGCCTGCTCTGTGCAACCGCCGCCGCGATGAACGACGCGAACAGCGGATGGGGTTCGAAGGGGCGCGATTTCAATTCGGGGTGAAACTGTACGCCGATGAACCAGGGGTGACCGGGGATTTCCACGATTTCCGGCAACAGGCCATCGGGTGAGTTGCCCGAAAACTTCAATCCGGCGGCTTCGAGTTTATCTCGGTAGCGCATATTCACTTCATAACGGTGGCGGTGACGTTCCGATATTTCCGTCGTGCCGTAAATCTCCGCGACCCGGCTGTCCTTGTCCAGATGCGCCGCATAGGCGCCAAGCCGCATTGTCCCGCCAAGATCTCCATGGGCCTGGCGTTGTTCCAGCTCGCTGCCCTTCATCCATTCGCTCATCAGCCCGACAACGGCGTCATCGGTGGGGCCGAATTCGGTTGAACTGGCGTTGGCGATGCCGGCAAGTTCACGCGCGGTGTCGATCACCGCCATTTGCATCCCGAAACAGATGCCGAAAAAGGGAACCTTGCGCGTGCGCGCGAAATGGGCCGCGCGAATTTTGCCCTCCGAACCGCGTGCGCCAAATCCGCCCGGAACCAGAATGGCGTGGACTTCGCCAAGATGCGCCGCCGGGTCGTCGGTCTCGAATATTTCCGATTCAATCCACTCCAGATTGACCTTCACCTTGTTGGCGATGCCGCCATGGACCAGAGCCTCGTTGAGCGACTTGTAGGCATCCTGAAGGCCGGTATATTTTCCCACCACCGCGACCCTGACCTCGCCTTCGGGGTTGGCGATGCGTCTGGAAATCTTCCGCCAGCGCTCCAGATCGGGTTGCGGCGCATCCGTGATACCGAAGGCGTCGAGCACGACACGATCGAGCCCTTCCTCGTGATAGGCAATCGGCACGTCATAGATGGTGTCGACGTCAAGCGCTTCAATGACGGCCTCATCGCGGACGTTACAAAACAAAGCAATCTTGCGGCGCTCTGCCTCCGGTATCGCCCGGTCGCAGCGGCACAGCAGCACGTCGGGCTGAATGCCGATGGAGCGCAGCTCCTTGACCGAATGCTGCGTCGGCTTGGTTTTCAGCTCGCCGGCGGAGTTGATGTAGGGAATGAGGGTGAGATGGACGAAAACCGTATCGCCGCGCGGCAATTCGT
>JADFHH010000325.1 GCA_022567275.1 Pseudomonadota bacterium
TCGGGCGATGGGCAATAATGATGACGGTGCTGCCTTTCTGGCGCAGATGCGCGAGCGCCTCCAATAGAGCCGACTCGCCGGCAACGTCGAGATTGGAATTGGGTTCATCGAGCACCACCAGTCTGGGCTCGCCATAGAGCGCCCGGGCGAATCCAATGCGCTGGCGCTGACCGCCCGACAGGGCCATGCCGCCAACCCCGATCTCGGTGTCATAGCCATTGGGCAGGGCCAGAATGTCCTCGTGGACACCGGCCAGTCTTGCCGCCGCATAGACGCCTTGCCCATCTCCCCGGCCCAGCCGCGCAATGTTGTCCCGCACCGTTCCACTGAACAGTTCAATGTCCTGCGGCAGATAACCGACATACTGGCCACGGTCGCGTGAATCCCATTGCGCGATATCGGCCCCGTCGAGGCGCGCATGTCCAAGCTGGGGTTTGAGGGTGCCGACAAGAATACGCGCCAGCGTGGTCTTGCCCGAAGCCGTCGGCCCGATGAGGCCGAGGCTCTCGCCGGGCTGTAGCGCAAAACTGATATTGCGGAGAAAGGGCTCCTTCTCGCCCGGATAGGCGAAGGAGACACCTTCCGCCGACACGCTTCCCTGCGGCGCGGGCAGCGGCTCCGCTTCGTCCGGCGGCGCCGCCACGCCCAGCAGCCGTTTAACACGCTTGTAGGCCTCCCTGGCGCCAATTGCATTGCGCCATGATCCTATCGCCTGTTCCACCGGCGCCAGCGCCCGCGCTATGAGAATAGATCCGGCGATCATGCCCCCTGGAGACAGCTCGTTGCCAAGAACGAGCCAGGCCCCAACCCCGAGGATTGCGATCTGAAGGGACTGGCGGACGAACTTCGAGGAAGCCGTGATCAGACCGCTTATGCGGCTGGCCCTGGCTTGCTCCACCAGAGACCCCTCGATCATCCGGGTCCAGCGGGAGACCACATTGGGCATCATGCCCATGGCTTCGATCACATCGGCGTTGCGTGCGGCCGCCTGCGCTTCGTCAAAAGCGCCAGAGCTGATCTGGCTTGCGCGCACCAGCGGCCCGCGGGTCGCCAGATCGTTTGCCAGCGCGAACATAAAAAGCAAAATCGCCCCGCTAAGGCCAATCCAGCCGAGCAAAGGATGGAGGAGAAAGACGACGCCCAGGAACATCGGCGTCCAGGGGGCATCGAGGATCGGGAATAATCCCGGCCCCGTCAAAAAGCTGCGGACCATCCCAATGTCACGCACCGGCTGGATCGATGAGGTGCGCTGGCCCAATCCGGCCCCCAGGCTTGCCGCCAGCACCACGCCGCTAATCCGGCGATCGAGCCAGGTCCCGAGCGAAACCATCACCCGGCCGCGCACGATCTCCAGGCCCCAGAGGATGAGGAAGGCAAAGCCGGCCACGAGGGTCAAATAGAGAAGCGTGTTGACGCTGCGGCTGGTCAGCACGCGGTCGAAAATCTGCAGCATGTACAACGGCGCCGTCAGCAGAAGCATATTGATGGCAAAGCTGAAAAAGACGACCGCGAAAAGTCCCCTTCTGCACTGACGCAAAGCCTCACTCAGCGGATTTGGGCGGGCCTGTTTGGTTGATGAGGCCATTGCGGTTGCGGGGCTCATTGCTAAGTTGGATCTGCCAAGGAGATCGCCTTGGGCACATCTGCATATCCGATTGCGGTTTTAAAGGATAAAATCGTCCGCATCCAGGTTGGCGGCCTGTACCCCCAGCAGGGTCACGCTGTCGCCGGCGTCGAGCTGGATGCGCGTATCCCCGCCAATATCCGCCGCCGCCGCCAGCACATCGGCGAAGGCGCCAAAGCCGAAGGCGCTGATGTCGATCACATCCCCGGCGCCGGGCCCGGCCGAAAAGTCATCGATCGTGTCGTTGCCGCCGCCGTCCTGGAACACGAACAAATCGTCGCCGCCGCCGCCGCTGAGGATGTTGGCGCCGCTATTGCCGGTAATCGTGTTGCCGAGCGCATTGCCCGTGCCATCGATGTCGCCGGTTCCGGTCAGGTTCAGATGCTCGACATGATCGGGCAGGGTGTAGGAAACCGAGGCGTTGACCGTGTCGGTGCCGCCGCCGCCGCCGGACCCCGAAAGCGGGTCCACCTCATCTACCGTATGGCCGGTGACCAGGCCCCGCCCCGCCGGCGCAAAGCCGTTCAGATAAATCACATATTGCAACGCGCCGCTGCCGACCTGGTACAAAATGTCCATGCCGCCGTCGCCATGCACATCGGCGATCCCCTGAAGCGGCCGGTTGGCCCAGAACGGCAAGCCATGGACCGCCGCCACAACGCCCCCCTGAAGCTGCCATATCTGGTTCTGCGACCCGTCGGTGACCAGAACATCGACCTCCCCGTCGCCATCGAAATCGTGCGTCCCCATGATCGTCCAGCCGGCCGGCGCCGTGAACCCCGCCCCGCCGCCTTCGGTGACCACATCGCCCGCATTGTCCACATAATAGGTGTCGTCGCCCGCGCCCCCTTCCATCACATCGGCGCCCGTGCCGCCGTCCAGATGGTCGTCGCCGCCATGGCCGCGCAGCGTGTCGTCGCCGCCAAGACCCAGCAGCGTGTCGTTCAGGGAACTGCCTTCCAGAACATCCGCGCCCGCCGTCCCCGTCAGGGTGGCGGGATCGCTCACCGCGCTACTCGGAGCGCTGGCCACGCTTTCGGCCGTGCCGCCGCCGTCGGTATAGCTCGCGACCACGCGCACCTGCTGGCCAACATCGGCATCGGTGAGCGTGTAATTCGCGCCCGTCGCCCCGGCGATGCCGGAGAAGGTCACCCCGTCGGGCGAACGCTGCCACTGGTAGGAAATCGCGCCAAGCCCGTCGGCGTCGGCGAGCGTGCCGGCCCCGCGGTCAGAACCTGACCCACCGCCGCCGTGCCGCTCACTGAAGGCGCCCCGGTGGGAGCATCGTTCACATTGGCGACCGCCGCGCTCGCCGCGCTGGCCACGCTTTCGGCCGTGCCGCCGCCGTCGGTATAGCTGGCGACCACACGCACCTGCTGGCCCACATCGGCATCGGCCAGCGTGTAATTCGCGCCCGTGGCCCCGGCGATATCGCTGAAGGTCACTCCGTCGGGCGAACGCTGCCACTGGTAGGAAATCGTTCCAAGGCCGTCGGCGTCGGCCAGCGTGC
>JADFHH010000326.1 GCA_022567275.1 Pseudomonadota bacterium
CGATACTTGCGTATCGGGCAAGTGGCGCAACGCACCCGCCCCTACCTCTCTTTGGGGGCCGCTATGATCCACCCGAAGGGCCGGACGATTTTTCCCGCCAGCCGCGTTGCGCGCCGCTTATGGTACACGTACCACCGCACGGCACGCGCCTTGCTGGCGGAAAAAATCGCTCCGGTGAAATAGGTCCCTATCAATGAGCACTGGTATCAGCCCTCAGGAGCATTCGAAGCGGTCTTCGGCGCTGCCCGGCAAAGGCGGCATCATGCGCATTGCGCGGGCAGCGAAGAATACGTTGAACGGATTGCGCGAAGGCGTGCGCAGCGAGGCGGCGATCACGCAGGAAGCCGTGATTTTCGTCATTGCCCTTCCGCTATCGTTTTTCATCGCCGGGACGTTGTGGGTATGGGTGGCGCTTATCGCCGCCCTGCTGCTGGTGCTCGCGATGGAATTCCTCAACACCGCCATTGAACGGCTGTGCGATCACCTGCACCCCGGCAAGCACGAAGCGATCCGTATCACCAAGGACTACGCATCGGCGGGCGTGTTCTTTGCCCTTGTGCTCGCCGGGCTGGTTTGGGGCGCGGCGGCCTTGCGGGCGTTCGGCGTTTTGTAGCCGCGCCTTCCGCCCCCTGGGACCGCGGCGGATGTCCCGGGCAATGAACGAAAATTATTGTCATTGCAGGGGAAAAATATATCATATGGATAGATTCTTATGCTTGGCCGTTCCAAACGGTTGTCCAGCATACGGGGAGCGGTATTGGCGTTATCAATCTTGAGAAACCGGGTATTGGCATCGTTGCGCCGCTGCGCCGTGTCGCTATTGGCATTTTGCGCCCTGTATATCTCGACTGACGCCGGTTCCGCCCGGCAACATATTCCCCGCCCGGGTGACGCATATGCCACCCGGTTCTCCGGCACCACAGCTCTTCAGGGTCCGGGGGGGAAATCTCTAAAAATAATAAATATCAACGGTGTGGTTGGCAGCCTTGTCGGCCTCTCGTCGCCACAACTTCCGCGCGGTCAGCATTTGACCAACGAACCGCAAAGTCTCCAGATCACGGCAGGTCAGGTTGGCCAGGTGTTTGGCATCGCCATCGACGACGCCGCGCCAGCCAATATTTACCTGAGCGCGACATCGGCATTCGGCCTGCATATCAGCCCCGTAAAATCCGGTTGGATGCAAGGGATGTGGGGGAATGGCGGCGCGGGCGGCATTTACCGGCTCAGCGCACAAAATGGCTTCCAGCCAGAATTGTTCGCCATCATTGCCCTGAACGGCCGCCCGAATTCAGGCGCGAGCCTTGGTAATATTGCTTACGACCGTTGGCACAGGCAACTTTTTGTCTCCGATCTGGAGACCGGCATGATCCATAGACTCGATGCCGCGAATGGCATCGATGCCGGCCATTATGACCATGGCGTCCAGGGCCGGCAAAACTTTTTCGATGTGCAGAGCGCGACGCCGCAATCCCTGCCGCCGGTGGCCTTCGATCCGGGCTCGGCGCCACGCTACACCGATTGTCCCGGCGGCGGCGATTATACAAAACTCCCGGCATGCTGGAACGTGGCCGATTTCCGCCGCCGCGTGTGGGGATTGGGCGTCCATCGCGATCCGGCAAGCCGGAAGGTCCGCCTTTATTACGCGGTCTGGGGTTCTCAGAGTTTTGGCAATCCCGACTGGGACGGCGCCGGCGACAATCAGAGAAATTCCATCTGGTCGGTCGGCCTTGACCCTGGCGGCAATTTCGATACGGGCGATGTGCGCCGGGAATTTCTCATACCCGGCTTCTTTGCCGCGCTGGAGGATTTTCAGCGTGCCGGCGGCAGCCAGCCGGTTTCCGACATCGCATTCTCATCCACCGGCGACATGCTCATCGCCGAGCGCGGCGGGCTACGCAATCTCGGGCTCGATAAAGAAGAAGCCTTCGCCTCCCCGCATGAATCGAGGGTTCTGCGCTACCATCGCAACGCAAGCGGGGCATGGGTGCCCGACGGCCGTTACGATATCGGATTTTATGAGCGCAAAGGGCATAACAAACCTTATCTGCGCGCCAGTGGCGCCGGGGGTGTCGATTTCGGCTTCGGCTACACCCGCGCCGGACAGATAGACCTGAGCCGGCCGAACGCGTTCGTTTGGATCACCGGCGATGACTTATGTTCCCCCGATGGTCGTTGCAAAGATATGACAAGCAATACGCTGAGAGACGGTTCTCATGTCACCGGTCTCCAGGGCGGACCGGCCAGCATTACCGCCGAAATAGCACCGGAAATAGTCTTCAGGACTCCCTATCCCGCGCCCGGACCAGCCACCCCGGCGACCGGACCGCTATCGTCTTACATGATCGATCTGGATCAGAACGTCGATGAAACGGGCGTTCCCATCCCTGAAGAATTGGCCAGAAACGATGCTACACACGCCGGCGATGTTGAGATATTCAGGCGCTCGGCCGGAGCGCCGCCGGCCCCACCTGTTCATTTGCCGGTCGGTTCCAGGCCGGGCGTCATCATCCCGCCGCCTTATGACCATTTCCCGCCGGGCTCGACCCATTGGCCCCCTGGCACCCAACACTGGCCCCCGGGCTCGTACCACTGGCCTGCCGGCTCCGGTCACTGGCCTGTCGGCTCCGGTCACTGGCCTGTCGGCTCGGGTCATTGGCCGCCCGGTTCGAAGCATCTGGGCAGGCCGTCGATCCACTGGCCGCCCGGCTCGATCATCCACCGGGGCAAGCCATCGCTGCACTGGCCGCCCGGCTCGAAGCACAAGGGCAAGAAATCGCTGCACTGGCCGCCGGGCTCGAAACACAAGGGCAAGCCGTCGTTCCACTTCCCGAAGGGTTCCAAGCATAAGTTCAAGCCGTCGCTGCACTGGCCCCCTGGCTCGGTGCATCTGGGTTCGCCGTCGCTGCACTGGCCGAAAGGCTCGAAGCATTTTGGTATCCCGTCTATTCACTGGCCAAAAGGCTCGAAACACAAGGGTAAACCGTCGCTCCACTGGCCGCCTGGCTCGAAGATTATAAAACCACCGCACTGGCCGCCGGGATCGAAGCACAAGGGCAAGCCGTCGCTGCACTGGCCGCCGGGATCGAAGCACAAGGGCAAGCCGTCGCTGCACTGGCCGCCGGGATCGAAGC
>JADFHH010000327.1 GCA_022567275.1 Pseudomonadota bacterium
GCGGGTCTGCGCCAGCCACGTCGTGACGCATGACGCCTGGCAGAAAGATTACGCACTTAGTGAATCCTAAAAATACCGCTGAGAAACCAATCTTAGAGCGTGTCGCGTTTAATCGGTTTCATATTCTGCGGCATTGAAGAAATTGAAGCATTCTTCTTCTGAGAAGAGGTTGCAGACTTGACCGACTGTTTGCCAGAAGGCGTCATATGTTCGGGCTGCGGCTTTTCTGATCAGTGCTTTGAGCTTTGAGAATGCCATTTCAATCGGGTTCAAATCTGGGCTGTATGGCGGCAAGAGTTTGCGGGAAAAGAAAAGCGTCCAGTGGACGGTTTTCCCCAAAAAACGAACCATGCGCCGACGGATTTCAGCACCTCTGCGGCGTAGGCACTTTTGTGCGCTGGCAGATTGTCAAGGATAACCACATCGCCGCGCTTGAGCGTGGGTGCAAGCTGGGTCTCGATATAGGCGTTGAAGAGTTCGCGGTTCATTGGCCCGCTGATCACCCAGGGCGCGTCGAACCTGTCGTGGCGCAGAGCCGCGATGAAGGTTTGCGTGTTCCAGTGGCCAAAGGGCGCGTGGTCGAACAAGCGCTGGCCTACAGGCGCCCAGCCGGTGGTCTTGATCATGTTGGTCTTGAGCGAGGTTTCATCAATAAAAGCAAGCCTTTCCAGTGCATTACGCATGAAGGGCTGGCGGTGCGTGATCCAGAAGTGGCGCGCACGGGCCACATCCGGGCGCATTTGTTCAGCCGCGAGCAGTGTTTTTTTATGGCTCAGGCCGAGCCGGTGCAGCCAGCGGCCAACCGAGGCGCGCCTGTCGCGGACCCCATTGTCGCGGACCCCATGCTCCTGATGCAGCTCAAGCACCAGCGCGTCCAACGTCAGATCGCCCCGCGCCTCCAGGCGGACCTGCACCCAGTCGGAAAACGCGCTGAGCTTGCCGCGACCGGGATTGCCTTGCGGTTTTGGCAAAAGAGCGTCGGTCTCGCGCTTCAGCTTGACCATGTCGTTGACGAATTTGATCGAAACCCGGAAATGACCGGCCGCTGCACGATGCCTGTTGCCCTCCTCAACAAAAGCAACAACTCGTTCACGTAACTCTATCGGATGTGGTTTGCCCATAAGTGACCCCTATATCTGCCTCATTGGCAGGGAATCACCAATCAAAGACTAGGGGAATCCCGAATCCGATCAGTGGCGACACGCTCTAGCAGGTTGCTGAAATAGTCTCTCGTCATTTTGGTTTGAGTGTGATTCCCTTTTGTTTGAACGAAGGGGAGGTTTTCATGCGCGGTATCCAGTCTTCCGGCGATGGTCTGTTTTCATATGTAAGTCTGGAGGAGCGTGTGCCGCAGGACCACCCTCTTCGCGCGATCCGGTCGTTGGTGGATGAGGTTCTGGACCAGATGAGCGGTCGGTTCGAACGGCTTTATTCGAATATGGGCCGCCCCTCGATCCCGCCGGAGCATCTGCTGCGTGCAACGCTGTTGCAGGCGTTTTATTCAGTTCGTTCTGAACGGATGCTGATAGAGCAGATTGATTACAACCTGCTTTTCCGCTGGTTCGTCGGCTTGGCGATCGACGCAGGCGTGTGGCATCCGACGGTGTTCACCAAGAACCGGGACAGGTTGCTGGAAGCGGACGTGGCGCATGAGTTTCTGGCGCGCCTGTTAGGTTTGCGGCGGGTCAAGCGGCTGATGTCGAGCGACCATTTTACAGTGGATGGCACCTTGATCGACGCCTGGGCCTCCATAAAGAGTTTCCGGGCGAAGGACGGGTCGGATGAACCACCTGCACCGGGGCGCAATGGCGAGCGCAACTTTCGCAGTGAGAAACGGTCCAATGACACCCATGCTTCGATCACAGACCCGGATGCCCGGCTTTACCGTAAGGGCAATGGCCAGGGCGCGCGGCTTTGCTTCATGGGGCACGTGCTGATGGAGAACCGCAACGGACTGGCGGTCGATGCGACGCTGACCCATGCCACCGGCACCGCCGAGCGGGACGCCACGCTGACCATGCTGGACCGACAGGCGCGCAAGGGGCGCATCACGCTCGGCGCGGACAAGGCCTATGACGTGACCGATTTTGTTGGTGATTTGCGCAGCCGAAACGTCACCCCACACATCGCCGTCAACGCCACGGTGAGCAAACTTGGCAAGCCGCGCAAGACGGCCATCGACAAACGCACCACCCGCCATTCCGGCTACGGCGTCAGCCAGCGCATCCGCAAACGCATCGAGGAAAGCTTTGGGTGGATCAAAGCCCAGGCCGGATACCGGCAGGTCAAGGTCCGCGGCAGACCGAAAGTCGAAGCCGTATTCACCTTCGCCATCGCCGCCTACAACCTCATCCGAATACCCAAACTTCTGAGCAGTGCCACATGACCGAGCCGCGCACCGATACCCCGCGCGATACCAAAGTGCCTTCAGACCGGCCAACCAACAAAAAATCCCGGAAAATCAACGGCTACACCAACAATCAGCAGTAAAATCGACACTTCTTCAGCAGCCTGCTAGATCCCCAACCGGGAGGGGCCGCAAGGCGCCTTCCGGTCCTGCTGGTAAATCCCCCGGTTGGCACGTTTGACGAACCTCTCGACGGTTGCCATGGCGACCGTCAGCCCGTTCGCCGCCGGGATCCGTGCCTCGCCGGGGCACCGGGGCCCGTTCATCCTGAAAGGCTCCTACCCATCCAGCTAACGCTTCCCCCCCAATGGTCAGTAAATTTGCCGTCCTGGACTTGCGCCCATCCCGCCATCTAAAGTATCCGTCTTGGTCAAGACAGTTTTGGCTGCCATTTTCTGTCAGCTTTGACGAGAGCATTTCCATCTCGATAAGTTTACGCATGAGCGTTGTGAGTGCTACTTTTGCTGGTTTTCCGGCTTCGGTCATGGCGGTGTATTTGATCTTCAGTTCCGGGTTGTGGCGACTGGCGACCATGGCCGGCATGTAGAGGGCGCCGCACAGGTGTTTTCGGCCGCCTTGAATGAATGATTTGCCACGCCACTGACCCGATTGCTGGGTGATCTGCGCCAGCCCGGCAAGTGAAGCTTCCTGTTTGCGCCCGAGCGTTCCGGTCTCCGGCATCTCGATCAGGATCGCGGCCGCATTGACCGCACCCAGCCCC
>JADFHH010000328.1 GCA_022567275.1 Pseudomonadota bacterium
CAAAGCAGACCGCGAGAGAGATAGATCGCGCCCTCGAGACGGCTGATATTGTTGCTATCGAAATAATGCTCCTGGTTGAGCGGCGCGTTACGGTCCTCGAAAAAAATCAAACCCGCGAGCGGACCCGTTGCCGGGGCCGTGAAATCGATCGACGAATTACTATCGAAGTGAATGACTGCACCTGTGCCCGTCAGATAGAAGGTGACGCCGGTCCCCTGGATCTGGGAGTTGCTGTCGACGTAAAACGGACCGTCCTTGATGACATAGGTGCCGGGGCTGAAGGTCACAATGGAATTGTTCAGGTTCGCCAGCCCGCCGCAATAAACGCCGGGATTAAGGGTGGTGACCGCATTGTCGAGCACCAGATTGTTGTAATCGCAGCCGCTGAAGCTGGGCGCGGCAATATCCGCCAGCGGATCGCTCACCCGCGCGCAGCCCGTTGTCGGGGGTGGATTGTAATGACTGTCGTCACCGCCATAGCCGCCGGTGACGCAGATGGTATCGGCGGTTATGTGCGAATTGCTCAGGGCGATAAGTCCCTGTTCACTCGATGAGTTCGAATGAACCTTGCAGCCCGTGGCGGTGATCTGCGCATTGGAGTCGAGCCACAGCGCATTGCCGGCGTCAGGATCGAGGGCCAGGATGCAGGGGCCGGGGCCTGTTTCGATCGACGCCTTGGCGCTCACGCCGATGTTCGGCGGCCCTGAGGCAAACAGGGCGGAGAAATACTGGACGCCATGTTGCCGCAAAGTGACCCGGTAAGCGGCGCCATCGTCGACAAGGCCGGCCGTAAGGCTTGCGCCCGCGACATTATGGGCGCTCAGGGCGCTATTCGCATGAGCGTCCGCCGCAGACGCATTCTGGCTATCGGAATAGACCTTGGCCGCACCCAGCGCCGCGGCATCGGCGGCAAACTGCATTTGCGTCTGCTGTTTCAGCCAGGCGCCATAATCGATGCTCAAACCCAGCACGCCGAACAAGACAGGCGCCATAACGGCAAAGATAATGACGACGACGCCTCGCGGACAACGCGCGAACCGGTTTCTGATATCTGCAATCCAGCCCAACATGGAGTTGAGATTTACAGCTTCCGATGTAAGACCAGCAAAAATAAACGTTAAATATTATGCCAAATTATTCTAAAATTATACTGATGCGTTGCGCCGTGACGCAGCCCGCCAGCCAAACAGAGCCTTTGTGATATTCGCTGATAGCGGCGCGGCTCAGGCCTGAACGCATTTGTGCTGCTGTTCGCCCAAACCCTCGATGCCCAGTGTGACGACATTGCCGGCTTTTAGAAACCTTGGCGGTTTTTGGCCCATGCCGACGCCCGGCGGCGTGCCGGTGGAAATGATGTCACCGGACTGCAGGCTCATAAACCGGCTGATATAGCTCACCAGATTGAGCGCGCCGAACACCATGGTGTGCGTGGAGCCATCCTGGTAGCGCTTGCCGTCAACCTCGAGCCACATCGGCAGGTTTTGCGGATCGGAAATTTCATCCGCCGTGACCAGCCACGGCCCGGCGGGGCCAAAAGTGTCATGGCTCTTGCCCTTGACCCATTGTCCTTCATGCTCGATCTGGAATTCGCGCTCCGACACATCGTTGATGACCCAGTAGCCCGCGATATGCTCGCCCGCCTCAGCTTCAGGGATATATCTGCCGGGCTTGCCGATCACCATGCCAAGTTCGACCTCCCAGTCCGTTTTCACCGAACCTCTGGGAATTTCGAGATCGTCGTACGCGCCGCATAATGAGCTGGTCGCCTTCATGAACAGGACCGGTTCCGATGGCACCGCATGACCGGACTCCGCGGCATGGTCGGCATAGTTCAGTCCGACGCAAATGAATTTTCCAACCGCACCGGCGCAGGCGCCAATGCGCGGCGCGCCTTCGACCAGCGGCAGGCGCTTCTCGTCCACGGCGCGCAACTTCGCCAGTCCCTCCGGCGTCAGCGCCTCACCGGCGATATCCGCGACTTCCCCCGACAAATCGCGCATGTTTCCATCGCCGTCGAGCAGTCCGGGTTTTTCGCTCCCCAAAGGGCCAAAACGCAATAGCTTCATTTGTTTTCACTCCTTTGAAAAATGAAAATAGACTGTGCATACAGGATCGGCAGGTTGCCCGGCACAAACATTAACGACTGCCCCTTTTCGCGAGCGCCGCGACCAGGTCCAGCATCCTGCCCGGCAGCGCGCGGCGAAAAACCTCGAGCCCGGCGCAGTTGCCCTGCTTCTTGCCGATGCAACGGCCCGCCCGGCGGCAGCGCGCGCGTGCACTGGGCGGCGAAGGGGTTGGTGGGGCTTTCGAGTTTCCGGCTGATGTGAATATGCTCCATCCAGGCAGCAGTTTTCGTCCGGCAGCCCTGAGGCTCCGGAGTTCGATTTCACCCCCAGGCAAGAGCCTGCTCCCGCGAAGGCGGGGGGGACTGGCGCGGAGCACTGAAGGACCGCGATCATTTTTTTCGAGCGACCTTCCAGCGCTCCGCGCACGGCATCTTTACGAAATCCGCCCGGCGTCTTGCACCCTTCCCTCTCTCTTGAGAGGGCCGGCAGCTCTCAGGCGCGGGGGCCGTAGTACCCCCGGGTCCGGGACGGCACGCCCGGGGTGGCCGGGCTCGTTAAACCCCACGTTCACCGCAACACACCAATCGCGCTCTTGTCCTCAAATAGCCGATAGGCGGTAGGACAAACAAAAACTAGCCCGAAGGGCGGTAGCGCAAACAAAAACCACCGCAGGTACCGCTCCCTTCCTCACGAATCAAGACGGTCTCGAGTCCGCGTCCCCTTATGAGGAAGAGATGCGCCGTATAATAATGCAGCCAGAGCGGGCGGGGATAACTTTTTTTAATTTCCCATATCCATTTGTTATTACAGACTCTTTCGTCATACCCCCCTCTTCGTCTTTCCGGCCCCCGGAACAAGTCCGGGGACAGGCTCCAGCCGGAATCCAGTTACAGCGTCGCCACTTGTTTCGTGAGTCCAGGGAATCCAGCAGCGACCTACCGGCAAACCACGTCATACAAGTCACGCCACTCAGGATTGCCCGCTTCGATCAATTCGAGTTTCCAGGCACGCTTCCATTCCTTGATCCGCTTTTCGCGCGTGATTGCGGCTGCCATGGT
>JADFHH010000329.1 GCA_022567275.1 Pseudomonadota bacterium
GGGTAATGGCCTGAACGAATTCCTTCGGGCTGATGCGGGCCCAGCGGGTGAACAGCCGCTGGAAATGGGCCGGGCTGAGCCCCGCATGAGCGGCGATTTCCTGCAAATCGGGCTGGGCGCGCCAGTGGCCGGAGATATAGCGGATTGCCTTTCGCACCCGCGCATAATCTTCACCCCATTGCGCGCCCGGTGTCGCGTTGCGGGAGGGTACGGTTGCGGGGGTTGCGGTCATGACTCTACGCCATACCCCGAACCGGGCCTCGCGCGCGACCCGTTTCTTGTTGCCGCGCCCGCGCCCGATGCGTTACCCCTATGGCATGTCACCCGGTTCGAAAACACGAAAAATCAGTGCGCGCCTGGATGCGGCGCAAGCGGCGGAAATTTTCTCTCGGCTGCGCGCGAACAACCCGGAGCCGAAAAGCGAGTTGAACTATGTCAACCCCTTCACCCTTCTGGTGGCGGTGGTGTTATCCGCGCAAGCGACCGACACGGGCGTCAACAAGGCCACCAAGAAGCTGTTCGCCATCGCCGGTACGCCGGACAAAATGCTCGAACTCGGCGAGGACAAGCTGCGCGAGCATATCAAAACCATCGGCCTTTTCCGCAACAAGGCGAAGCATGTCATCGGCCTCTCCCGGGGTCTGCTCGAGCATCATGGCGGCGCGGTGCCGAACAACCGCGAGGCGCTCGAAGCACTGCCCGGCGTGGGGCGCAAGACCGCCAATGTGGTGCTCAATGTGGCGTTCGGCGAACCGGCCATGGCCGTCGACACGCATATTTTCCGCATCTCGAACCGCACGCGGCTGGCGCCGGGAAAAACGCCGCTGGAGGTGGAGCAGGGGCTGCTCGAAATCGTGCCTGAGGAATTCGCCCGCCACGCCCACCATTGGCTCATCCTGCACGGGCGCTATGTGTGCAAGGCGCGAAAACCCGAATGCGAGCGCTGTGCGATATCCGATCTGTGCCTGTACGAGGCGAAGACGGTGGCCGTGTGAGGCATCACGGTTTAACGCCCTTTCCCCCAAGTGGAGAGGGCACTGGCGCAGGCGCAGAAAGGCCCGCGCATACCGAACAGCAACGACCTCACCATTCTCGTCCGCACCACCGTCATCGCCCTCAACCAGGCCAACCGGACCGGCAATTACACGGTGTTCCGCGACCTCGGCTCGGCCAATTTCCGCTCCGCCAATACGCCCGCCCGGCTTGGTGAGATCTTCGCCACGCTGAGAAAGCGCAATCTGAACCTCGCCGGCATCGTTCTTTTCAATCCGCAGTACAAAACAAAGACCATCATCGACAAGACCGGCATGCTGCGGATGGCGGGCAAATTTCCGACAGCGCCGTTTAGCGTGCATTTCGATCTCGCCTATCAATGGGCTGGCGGGCGCTGGCGGCTGTTCGGGATATGGGTAGACACGAAATCCGCCACCGCCGCCACCCCCGCGGCGCAGAAAACGTCCGGCTTCAAGACCACGACCAGGTCCGGGAAAAAGCGCAAAAATTAAGCGCGGGACTCCCCGGGCTCTGTTGAGATTCAACCCGGCATTTCTCGCGTTAATGATTACACGATGCTACTATTGTCCGCCGGGCCAACGTAAAATAGTATGAGCGCGCAATAATTGAGCGCGCAACCATATGAAGAAAACAGATAAGAGATTCGATGAACCCGCGGCCGCGACATCGCTGCGCGAGGCCATTCATCTCGCCCGCATCCAGGAAGCGGAGACTCTGGATCGATCGGTCGGCCGCAGAAGCTCGGAATTGGCCCGCCTGGAAGTGCTGCACGCGGCGGTCGAGCATGTCTTCAAGGATATCCCGATGGCGGATGACCGCTTCGCGCTGTCGCTCGTGCCAAGCAAGCCGGCGCGGCTGTGGATTGACATGCTGAGCTATATCGCCATGGACGCATCGGGCGAGATTTACCGCATGATCCGCAATGAGGGCGAGGGGCGTATCGTGCTGGCCGAAACCGAAGATGTCGGCGTCATGGCCGGGCGGATCACCGAATATGTGGCGCACGAGATCGTGAAACGCGAACGTGCGGCGGCCGGGGTGACTTACGATGCGCCGCACAAACCGCCCGCGCGGCGCGCCTCGATGGGCCGTTTGGTGCTGGCCTTCATCATCGGCCTGCTCACCGGTATCGCCGGGTTGATGGCCGTGGGCTGGCAGATCACCCAGTAAGAACCCTGCGCTCCAGTTCGCGCACCGCCCCACCGGCTACCCGCGCGCCGCGCCCGGTCATTTCACAGTGCCAGCGATTGCCGCTGTGCTGGATGGAGAACAGATTATAGCGCGCCAGACGGTTGCCGCTCCCGCGCGCGGATGATGCCGATGGCGCGCCGATTACCGGAAGTGCGCCCGTTGCCGAGGGCTGCATGGTGATGGTGTGGGTGTGGGTGTGGCCGTAGAGCACAAGTTCCGCGCCTGTCTGGCTGAGAATATCCCGCAACGCCTGCGCTTCACGCAAGCCATGCCGCCATCGCGCGAGACCCGGCAGCGGCGGATGGTGCAGCAGCACGATACGGAAAATATCCGTTCCGCCCAGCTCGCCGAGAATTTTTTCCAGTGCGTCAAGCTGACCGCGATCCAGATGGCCGGTGGCAAAAAAGGGCGGCGTGGGGATGGCGGTATTGAGCCCGATGAGCGCCACATTGCCGAAGCGGCGCACAAAAGGAAAGCCGCCCCCGCCCGCGTGGGTGCGCATATATGCGTCCCACAGGCCAATGCCGGATTCCCGCGCGACGCGCACATAGGTGTCGTGATTTCCCGGCACCACGGAGACCCGTTCCGGTCCGCCCAGCGATTTTAGCCAGGCGAGGGCATTGGAATATTCTCGCGGCAGCGCCAGATTGATGAGATCGCCGCCCACCGCGATATGGTCGGGCGACTGCTCCAGCATATCCCTGACCAGAGCGTCGAGCACGGGACGGGTGTGGATGGCCTTGCGCGAGCGCCGCCAATTGAGGTACCCGAGGAGGCGCTTGTTCGCCAGCTGGCGCACGCTCGGGCGCGGCAGAGGCGCCAGATGCGGGTCGCAGATATGGGCCAGGGTGAACATGCGTGAATGAGGGTCTCGCGGTATCTGGCCTCTCGCGCCAGGCGCCAGGCTCGGTCAGT
>JADFHH010000015.1 GCA_022567275.1 Pseudomonadota bacterium
CGCCATCGGAGAGCATCATCAGGATGCGGCGCTGTGCGGGCCGCCCCAGCAGCCGGTCATGCGCCCAGGTCAGTGCTTCGCCGTCGATATTTTCCTTCAGCAACCCCTCGCGCATCATCAGCCCCAGCGAGCGCCGGGCGCGCCGCCACGGTGCATCGGCTGCCTTGTAAACGATGTGGCGCAGATCATTCAGCCGTCCCGGTGCGGCCGGCTTGTTGTCGCCCAGCCATTTTTCACGCGATTTGCCGCCTTTCCAGGCGCAGGTGGTGAAGCCGAGAATTTCAACCTTCACCCCGCAGCGCTCCAGGGTGCGCGCCAGAATATCGGCGCAACACGCCGCCACCATGATCGGGCGCCCGCGCATGGAGCCTGAATTGTCCAGCAGCAGGGTGACGACCGTATCGCGAAAATCGGTATCGCGCTCCTGCTTGAAGGACAGCGCGTGCATGGGATCGGTGATGACGCGGGTGAGACGGGCGGCGTCCAGCACGCCTTCTTCCAGATCGAAATCCCAGCCGCGATTCTGCTGCGCCATCAAGCGGCGCTGCAAGCGGTTGGCGAGCCCCGCCACAACGCTATGCAGGCCTTGCAATTGCTTGTCGAGAAAGGCGCGCAAGCGCTCCAGCTCGTCCGCGTCGCACAACTGATCGGCGGCGATCACCTCGTCGAACTTTCGGGTATAGGTGTCGTAGCCAAAGGCGCGCGGATCGTCCAGTACCGAGGTGTTGGGCTGCCAGGGCGGGGCGTCCCGGGGCTGGCCATCGCCGTCCGCCTCGCCATCCAGAAGATCGGGCATATCGAGATCGGAGAGGTCCATGTCCTCGCCGCTCTCGCCTTCGCCAAGACCCTGCTCATCGCCCTGCCGCTCGCCCTGCCCGGCGGCGTCCTGATCTTCGCCGCCATCGGCTAGGCTGTCGCCGTCCCCCTCCCCGGACTCGTCGTCGCCATCTTCGCTGCGCGATGGATCGAAATCTTCGGCCATATCGAGCGCCGACAGCAGATCGCGCACCAGCCGCCCGAACGCCGCCTGATCGTCAATCTGACTGTCCATACGCGCCAGCGCAACCGCGGCGCGCTGCTCGATCCAGGGGCGCCAGATATCGACCAGGGGGCGCGCCCGTTCGGGCGGCGGTTCGCCCGTCAGCCGTTCGCGCACCAGCAGTCCAAGCGCTTCGTCCAGCGGCGCTTCATCCCGTCCGGAGATGTCCTGATAGGTGGCGCGAGCATAAATGCTTTCGGTTTTGGCATTGAGATTTTGCGCCATGCCCGTCATGCGGCGCGCGCCGATGGCCTCCACCCGGGCGCGCTCGACCGCCTCGAACACCGCGCGCGCGGGTGCGCCAGAGGGCGCCATCGCGCGATGTAATTTGGCGTCGTGACACGCGATCTTGAGCGCCATCGAATCCGCATGGCCGCGGATCGCGGCAATCTCCGATCGCGTGGGAAGGCGCGCCGGCTCGGGCAGGCGGGCGATGCCGCTTGCCAGGCCCGGCGGGTCGGAGCCAAACGCCACCTGCAAGGACCGGTCGCCGGCGATCGAGCGCGTGGCCGCGGCAAGCGCGCGCTTGAAAGGCTCAACCGGTCCGTCCTTGCGTTTCGATATGACGGTCATGATTCCTAACTCAAAGCGACGTTGGCGGTTGACTCCGGCAGCTCCTCGCCAAAACAGCGCTGATAGAATTCCGCCACCAGACCGCGCTCCAGCTCATCGCATTTGTTCAAAAAACTTAAGTTGAACGCAAACCCGGTATCGCCGTCGAAAATTTCCGCATTTTCCGCCCAGATGATTACCGTGCGCGGGCTCATGACGGTCGAGAGATCGCCATTGATGAAGGCCGAGCGGGTCAGATCGGCGACGCGGACCATATTGTCCACCACTTTGCGGCCGGCTTCATTCTGATAAGATTTTGCCTTGGCCAGTACGATCCTGGTTTCGTCGTCATGGGGCAGATAGTTGAGCTTGGCGACGATGTTCCAGCGGTCCATCTGGCCCTGGTTGATCTGCTGCGTGCCGTGATAAAGGCCGGTGGTGTCGCCGAGGCCGATCGTGTTGGTGGTCGCGAACAGCCGGAAGCAGGGATGGGGATAGATCACCTTGCTCTGATCCAGCAATGTGAGCCGCCCTTTCGCTTCCAATATGCGCTGGATGACGAACATCACATCGGGACGCCCGGCGTCATATTCATCGAACACCAGCGCGATATTCGATTGCACGCAATAGGGCAGGATGCCTTCCCTGAATTCGGTGATCTGCTTGTTGTCGCGAATGACGATGGCGTCCTTGCCGATGAGATCGATGCGGCTCACATGGGAATCGAGATTGATGCGGATGCACGGCCAGTTGAGGCGCGCCGCCACCTGGTCGATATGGGTCGACTTGCCGGTGCCGTGATAGCCCTGAACGATCACCCGGCGGTCGTGCTTGAAGCCGGCGAGGATGGCAAGCGTCACATCGCGGATGAACAGATAATCGGGATCGATTTCGGGAACATGCTCTGCGATCTGCGAATATGCCGGAACCTCGAGATCGGTATCGATGCCGAAAACCTGCCGCACGGACACGGACAAATCGGGCATGCCGGTGACGTCGCCATTGGTTGTTAATGTCATTGGCTGGATGTCCCAGTTAGGGTCCGGACCCTAGCAAAGTCCGGCTTGCTTGAGATAATTATAGGCTTGGATCACTTCGCGCAACTTGTCCTCGGCGCGGCGATCGCCGCCATTATGGTCGGGATGGTGCCGCTTCACCAGTAATATGAAGCGCGATTTGATCTCAGGGTGTGTCGCGGAGGCATCCAGATCAAGCGCTTTGAGGCATTTGCGTTCGGCGTTTCTAACCGGCTTCGCGGGTGCAAAATCGCGCGGCTCCGCGCGGCGGGCGCCCGCGCCGAAGAGATGAAACGGATCATCGAAGGACAATCGGTGCGCAAAAATGTTTTCGCTCGCGCGCTTGCGGCCATTGAGGCTGAGTGACCATGTGGGGCGGTGGCCGGTCACGTTGCCCTTCTGGAAGGCGGCGACGTCAGAATCGCTCATGCCATTGAAATAATTGTAGGACTTGTTGTAATCGCGCACATGGTCCAGACAGAATTTGAAATATTTCCCCTCACGCCCGCGGCCCTTCGGCGCCGGGTAATGCGCAGGATTGCGGCAGCCCGGCCACTCGCAATCCGGGTCCCGGGCGCGGCGCAAGAAATTCACGTCCGGCTTGATGCGGATGCAGTCGAAATATTTAGAGTCGAATTTCACGGAAAGGACTATGGTGATAACAAAGTTGCGAAACAAGCTTGACAGTGCCCAAACTACCACCATCTCGCAACCTGTCATGATAGCGGAGTCGATTATGCACGTGGAACAGACTATCAGGGAAAAACTAACGCAGGCTTTTTTTCCCCAAAGGCTGGAAATCGTCAATGAGTCCCATCTCCACGCCTCTCACGCCGCATCGCCCGGTACGGGGATGAGCCATTTTCGTGTGGAAATCGAATCGGACGCATTCGACGGCGTCTCGCGGATTGAGCGCCACCGCATGGTGAACGAGGCGCTCGCGGATGAGCTCGCCGGGCCGGTGCACGCCTTGTCCATCAAGGCGATGACGGCGGCGGAATCCCGTGGACGCTCATAGAACGGGGGCGCGGGTTGAGCGCTTGTCAGGCGCGAAAAATTCGCGCATTCGCGCCATTCACGCTGACCACGACATTGTCGCCGGGGTTGTATGTTGCCTCGCCTGACTGGTGAATTTCATCCACCAGCAAGAGGTAATCCCCGGTCCGCACCGCATATCGCACCAGATTGCCCAGGAACTCGCGGTGATCGATCTTGCCCTCCAGGGCGGCCATATCCTTGCGCGCCGGGAGACGCCTGGCGGAAAGGCGCAAGCTTTGCGGGCGGAACATGGCGGTGCAGCGCTGGCCCGGTTCCAGCCCGGCGCCGGCGACTGGAACCGTGATGCCGCCTGGTGCTGTAAAAACCGTTTTGCCGCCTGTTTTTTTAAGTTCGCCATCGATCAGGTTCGCCGTGCCCAGGAAATTCGCGACAAAACGGTTTATTGGCCGGTCGTAGAGTTCCAGGGGCGTTCCGACCTGTTGGATGACGCCATCGTTCAGCACGGCGATTCTGTCGGAAATGGTGTTCGCCTCCTCCTGATCGTGGGTCACGAAAATGGTGGTCAGTCCCAGTTTGCGCTGGAGTTCCAGAATTTCCCGGCGCATTTGAACGCGAAGATTGGCGTCGAGATTCGACAGCGGTTCGTCCAGCAGCAGGACGCGCGGCTCCACCACGATGGTGCGCGCCAGAGCCACGCGCTGCTGCTGGCCGCCCGACAGTTGCGATGGCCGCCGCTCGGCCAGGTCCAGCAGGCCAACCAGATTTAATGCCGCTTCGGTGCGGGTGTGGATTTCGCTGGCCGGGACTTTCTGCTCCTCCAGGCCAAAGGAGACATTCTTGCGGACGCTCATATGCGGCCACAGCGCGTAGGACTGGAAAACCATGCCGACATTGCGCCGCCAGGGGGGCAGGTGCGTGATATCGGCGCCGCCGACTAAAATCCGGCCCCCGGGTTCGGGCCCAAACCCGGCGATGGCGCGCAACAGGGTTGACTTGCCGGAGCCGGACGGCCCCAGAAATGTAAACAACTCGCCGGGCCTGATTTCGAGAGTTACGTCTTTCAGCACTTGCGTCTGGCCGAAGGACAGGCTGAGCTTGTCGATGGTTACGCCGCTGGCGTTCTGGACGCTGCGTGATGACATGCTCAACCCCTTGCCCCGGTTTTTGCGGCTGCCGCCATATCCGGCGCATACCCGGTTTCCTTGTACTTGATAAAACGGTGCGACACGTAAGTGGCGAAGCCAACGATAAGCACGGCGATGATGCCAAGAGCTGCGCCAGGACCGCGGCCCGACGCCGATTGCATGAATTCATAGATGCCAAAGGCCAGGGGTGAGTCCGATTCCTGCGATACGAGCATGATGGTCGCGGAAAGTTCGACCGAAGCGGTGGCGAAACTGATAACGAAACCGGCGACGAGTCCGCCCGACATCAGCGGCACGACGATGCGTGACACGGTGCGCCTTTTGTTTGCGCCCAGATTTTCCGCCGCCTCCTCGAGCATGATGGAGACCTGCTGGAGCGCCGCCACACAGGCGCGCAGCGCGTAGGGCAACCGCCGTATGGCGATGGCGATCACGATGATGACCCACCACGACGACAGCGGCTTGTCGATAATCGGCACGTTGAATTCAGAAAAGGTTCGCAGATAGCCGATACCGATCACAACGCCGGGAATCGCCACCGCGCCCATGGCTGCATAGTCCAGCCATTGCCGTCCGATCAGTTTTGTCCGCCACACCAGATAGGCGATCGCCGTGCCAAGCACGACGTCGATGGTGGCGGCAAGGCCGGCGTAGAGCAGCGTATTGGTGATGAACTGGGTCGAGGTCGAGAGGGCGCTGGAATAGTGGTCCAGGGTGAAGGCGTCGGGAAGAACGGCATATGACCATACGGTTCCCAATGACAGGATGGCCAGGCCGAAATGCGGCGCCAGAACCAGCAGCAGAATGAATATGATCACCGCGTAGCAGCCAACCTTCTCCACAGGGCGCAAATCGCGCTTCATCAGCCCGCCGCCGCCTTTCTGCACGGTGGCGTAATCCTTACCGCGAAGGGCCAGAAAAGAGGTCCACAAGGCAAGCAGCGAAAACGCGATCAGGATGACCGAAATGACGTAGCCCATCGGGTCCGATATGCCGATGGAAGTGATACGCAGATAGGCTTGGGGCGCCAGCATATTGTTGATGTTCAACAACAGCGGCGTACCGAGATCGTCGAACACTTTCAGAAAAACCAGCGAAGCCCCGGCGACATAGCCGGGCATGGCGAGCGGGAACACGATACGGCGAAACAGCCGCATCCCGCTGGCGCCCAGATTCTGGGCCGACTCTTCCATCGCCCGGTCAATATTGTTCAGCGCCGCTGAAAGATTGATCAGGATAAACGGAAAATAGTGAATGCTCTCCACCAGGATGACGCCATTCAGCCCTTCCATGAAGGGAATGTTGATATCGAACCATTCCCCCAGCAGCAGATTCACCGATCCGTTTTCGCCAAACAGCAGCAGCATCGCCACGGCGCCAACGAAAGGCGGCATGATCAGCGGGATAATGCCGAGGGTTTGAATGATCGCCGCACCGCCGAAATTGAATCTTGTCGTGAAATAGGCCAGCGGAAGCGCGAACGCGGACGCCAGCACCACCGACATGGACGCCACGTAGAAGGAGTTGACGAAGGATTCCCGGAACAGGGACGTGTTGAAGAAATCGATGAAATTGATGAGCGTCAATGCGCCGGTGTTGGGGTCCTGGAAGGCGACATAGATCACCTTGCCAACAGGGAGAATCAGAAAAACGAACAGGAAAAGCGCCAGAAACAGGCCGACGGTTTTGGGGCCCCACTGACCGCGTACAAAAAAATTCAAGGCGGCCCTCCCGAGGAAAGTACGATATGTCAGGAAGTCAGGGCCCGGCTGGTGCGATGCCGGGCCCCGCCGTATGGTACGGCTTATAACATGGATGCGGCTTTTTCAGCCAATTCCTTCGCCTTGGCGTAGTTGGCCTTGATCTCGGTGTCCCACTTCTGCTCGACCTCGGCCTGACGGCCGGTGACCTTGGTGGTCGCCTTCTTGCGCTTCTTCTTGAAGATGCCGTTGAAGCCTTTTTCGCCGGCCTGGGCCGCCGTAATCGGTACCTTGGTCACCAGGGCCCTGGCGTCGTCAATCAGCTTCTGCGCGGCTGAGTTGGACTTGCCGGAGAGCTTCGCCTCCGCCGTCTGGATGGCTTTGGTCGCGGCGCGCAGGTCCTTGAGCCGGTAGGTGATCATCACGTCGAACAGCGAGTTGACCACATTGTAACGGTTCTTCGACAGCTGGAGATCGAACTTGACCGCCGAGCCGATGGATTTGTCCTTGAACGGATTGGGGAACCCCTTCGGCGCCTTGGCATAGGTCGCCGGATTCACCGGCAGACGCCGGATCTTCGGATCGAGCAGCACTTCTTGACCCTGCGGTGACAGCAGGAACTCGATGAAGGTACCCGCCGCCTTGACATGCGGGGCATTCTTGACGATGGCGATGTTGGCCGGCACCAGAGTCGTGACCGGCGGATAGAGGAAATCGACCGGGAAGCCTGAAGCTTTTGACGACAGGCCGAAGAAATCAATAACCACACCGAGACCGAACTGGCCGGAATTGACGCCATCGGGCACCCCGAAGCTGCGCTCGGTCACGGTCTTGAAGTTGCCGGCGATCTGCTTCCACTTGGCCCAGCCTTTTTCCCAGCCTTCGCCTTGCAGCAAGGTCTCGACCGTCAGATGGGTCGTGCCTGAACGCGACGGCGCGCTCATGCCGACATGACCGTGATAAACCGGCTTGGCCAGATCCCCCCATGTCTTGGGAACGGGAAGTTTCTTGGCTTTGAGATAACGGGTGTTCCACATGATCCCGTAACCCGAAGCGGCAAAGCCCTTGTAGTAGCCGTCAGGATCGTTGATCGGGAAGGCGCCGATTTTTTCGGGGATGCCTGTCACCTTGACCTGGTATTTTTGCAGAAGGCCGTCGTCCTTCAGCACTTCGAAGGCGTCCGGCGCGGAAGCCCAGAACATGTCGGATGTGTTGTTGCCCGACGTCGCCTGGAGATATTTGATGCCGGCGGTGGTCTTCTTCTTCAGCATCTCGACCTTGATGCCGGGATGCTTGGCTTCAAAAGCCTTCTTCACGATATTGGTGGTATCGGGCGGATAGGATGTGACAATGACGAGCTTGCCGTCCATCGCCTGCACCGGGACGGACGCCGTGAACGGCACGAACGCAGCGGCCGCCATTGCCGCGATCAAGGCCCGGCGATGAATGATATGGAACATGAGACTTAATACTCCTCCCTTGTTTTTTGTGGACGATGTCCATGGAGTCATAGACCAACGGACAACTTACCATACATTCATGGTTCGGAGAAATGTGCGTGTGTCAGGATTCGTTTGCCGCCAAACCCGTGCCGGATTTGATGCAGCTGTTGTTCGGCGATCCCGCTTGCGGCCCTAGATCATGCCGAGAATGATCGCGGCCAAAAATCCGAATGCCGCCAGCGTGGCAAATGCGGTCCATCTTGCTGTCATATCCATAACCAAGCCTCCTTGCCGTCGGACATGGCCCGATTCGTTAGACGAAAGTTTAATGAGCCGGGAGGGGGTGTGACAAGACTGATTCGTTGCTGCATCGCAGCATATTGATGCGGTGCAATATCTGTGTATAACATTCCACTGTCACGCTCGCGGCGCGTGCGCAAAGCTTGCGGGCATGGGACAATTGAGGCGTAGTTTCTACTTGCCAAACGCTTGGCCTCCCGGCACATGTAGTGCGTGAACCGCACGCGCGCGGAATTGGCCATTAAACTGAAAAGGGTAGGGTTCATGGCGGGTTTTAAGGCGCTGCTGGCGACCAGGACGGACCAGGGGCAAACGGTGGACTGGGTGGAACTCACCGAGGACGATTTGATGGCGGGCAACGTCACCATCAAGGTCACCCATACGACGCTCAATTATAAAGACGGGCTCGCCGTGGCCGGAAAGGCGCCGATTTTCCGGCGCTGGCCGATGATACCGGGTATCGACCTGGCCGGTGTGGTCGAAGCCTCCAGGTGCCGCGACTACAAGCCGGGCGACAAGGTGCTGGTCAATGGCTGGCGGCTCGGCGAGACGCATTATGGCGGTTATGCGGAAAAGGCCCGGGTCGAGGACGGATGGCTGGTGCCGGTCCCAAAACAGTTTAACTGCTCCGACGCCATGGCCATCGGCACGGCGGGCTATACCGCCATGCTGTGCGTCCTGGCGCTTGAGGAAAATGACGTGAAGCCGGGCGACGGCCCGGTGCTGGTCACCGGCGCGTCAGGCGGGGTCGGCTCTGTCGCCATCGCGCTTCTCTCAAAACTTGGCTTTGAGGTTATTGCCTCGACGGGGCGGACGGAGGAAGAGGACTATCTCAAATATCTTGGCGCCGCCGGGGTGGTGGATCGCGGCGAGCTTTCCGGCGAACCCTCCATGCTCGGCAAGGAACGCTGGGGCGGCGCCATCGATACCGTTGGTTCCTCGACATTGGCCAATGTTCTGAGCCAGATGAAATATAATGGCGCCGTGGCCGCATGCGGTCTGGCCCAAGGCACCGATTTGCCGGCCAGCGTCATGCCGTTCATCCTGCGCGGGGTCACGCTTCAGGGCGTTGAGTCCGTGCTGGCGCCGAAGCAACGCCGTCTGGACGCCTGGAAGCGGCTCGCCAAGGACCTCGATATCGGCAAGCTGCGCGCCATGGCCGTGGCGCATCCGTTGGAGGATGTGCTCGAGCTGGCCCCGAAAATCGTCGCCGGCAAGGTGCGCGGCCGGGTGGTGTTTAACGTCGGTTAGGCTCCGTATGCCTGTTGATAAGTTGTGAATAAATTTTGGCGGGGTTGAACTGTGACGGCGCGCCCCTCTATATATTTTGTCGCTCAAACAGAGAGGCCAAGGGTATAGGGAGGTTGGACTATGCGTAACGGGTTTCTTGCGTTGGTAGCGCCGCTAATTCTGATTGCGGCGTTTCTCGTCATCTCGCCGCGCTCCGCCGAAGCGCATCGCTGTCTCATGTTCAAGGCGAGCCACAACGGCACCGATATGTTCCATCCCGATGGGGCCATTGGAACCGCCAAAGACAAGCTGCTTTATGCGATCGATACGTGGAAGCGGGAGAAGCGCATCAAAAAGCTGCGCATTGGCAAGATCAAGTCCCGATGCGGCGAGTGGTATGTGATGTATCTTCTGCCGCACCGTACCTGCACGGCCCGCGCGCGCGTCTGCGGCTAGGGTCCATACTCAATCAGGTCATACCATTCTGCGCTAATTATGTGATATGCTGCGCCCGGCAAGACAGTAACAGGGCTGTTTTCCGCAGGCAGACAGGCATGAACGACGGCAACATATTTGGCGACAGTCCCTATTCGATCGTGTTCCGCAATCCGGAGCTGCTAACGGCGTTCGCTCTGCTGGTTTTATGCGAGATTCTGTGGCGCAAACTCTACCGCAAGGAGGCTTATGGCGCAGCCGAGGCCGCCGCTTCGGCGGGCATTGCGCTGGGCCGGGCGGTGGCCAAGCCGGTGATGATCTTCGCCCTCGCCGGGCTCTATATCTTCGTCTTTGAGTATCGCATCTACAGCTTCGACATGAGCAAATGGTGGTCCTGGGTTCTGGTCTTTATCGGCGCCGATTTCCTGTTTTACTGGATGCACCGCTGCAAACATGAAATCCGCTGGATGTGGGCCGATCATTCCGTGCATCATTCCGGCAACCGGATGAATGTCTTCATGAATTTCCGCCTGGGGTGGACCGGGCTTATCGTTGGAACCTGGCTGATGCATCTGCCGCTGGTGCTCGCGGGTTTCCCGCCCGCGGCGGTCATCACCACCTATGCGCTGAGCCTGGTCTGGCAGGCCTGGATTCACACCGACATGATCGGCAAGCTGTGGCGGCCCATCGAGCTGGTGCTGAACACGCCATCGCACCACCGGGTGCATCATTCCAGAAATCCGGTTTATCTCGACAAGAATTATGCCGGCATTCTCATCGTCTGGGACCGTATGTTCGACACCTTCCAGGAAGAGCTTGACGGCGAGACCTGCGATTACGGGCTGGTGCAGCGGCTTAACTCGAACAACCCGGTGAAAATCGCCTTCAATGAATGGGGCAATCTGATCCGTGACGTGCGCGCCGCGGATAACTGGAAAGCGCGCCTGCACGCCGCATTCGGCTATCCCGGCGACAAAAAGGCGGTGCTTGAAGAGCAGGCCCGGCTGTTGATGGAGCGCGAGATGACCAAACCGGGTCCGGACCAGAACCGGCCGGCTCCCGCCGCCGGTGAGTAGCCGCGAAGCTCTCTTTCTCATGCCGCTGTTAACACATTGAACAAGCCGGGAACAAACCCGGTCCGAATCACAGACGCGTAGTGATTCAACATTCGTTCACTACGACATATTGTGTTCGGATCCTGTTTCCGGCATTTTACGTGCCCTGGACTGGCTCTGGCCAGACCCGTTTTATCCCCAAAATATTAACAGCTTATCCAGAATGAACCAGCCTGATCATGCGCTGGAACCTCGCCGTTTCCGCCCGCGCTGTTAATAAATAGAATGTGTCGTGAACAAAGCATGTTCGAATCGGGAGAACGTAAATATTCGCGGTGTGTTCACTACCAGATGTTGAATCTTGTGCCTGGCGGTTAATCTTCTGCCCGTGCCGGACGGGCGTTTTGACGGATATTTGTCGCGGGCGCGTAAATCCTTGTTCCGGTTTGGGACGCGTTTATATACTTGAATACACAAAGGACAATCCCTATATGTAATATCAAGGAGATAGCCAGATGTGCGATATTACGAACCAGATTTTCCATAATGAGAACAAGGCCCGCGCCTTTCTTGAGGCGCAACGCTGGCCCGATGGCCCCGTTTGTCCCTTCTGCGGCCAACTGGATAGCGCCTCAAAGTCCACCATGAAGTCCAAGAAGGGCGAATCAGTTAAGGGCTGGTATCACTGCCGCGACTGCCGCAAGCGCTTCACAGTGCGCGTTGGCACGCTCTATGAGCGCTCGCACATTCCGCTCCACAAGTGGCTGTACGCCACACACATGCTCACCGCTTCAAAGAAGGGCATTAGCGCCCATCAACTGCACCGGATGCTCGGCATCACGTACAAATCGGCTTGGTTCATGTGCCACCGTATCCGCGAGGGCATGAAAGAAACCGCGCCTCTTGGTGGTGGTGGCAAGATTGTCGAGGCCGATGAAACCTACATCGGCAACGTCAAGCGTTCGCGCCGTCAGGACGTTCTTGTGCCCGGCAAGGGCTGGGTAAAGCGTGGCGGCGGCACCGGCACCCGCTTCAAGATTATATCCCTTGTCGAGCGTGGTGGCCGCGCCCGCTCGGTTCACGTAACTGCTCTTTCCGCTGGCGTGGCCCGCGATGTTCTGCTGCGCAATGTGGAACGCAAGAAAACCAAACTCATGACCGATGAAACCAATATCTACAAGGCCGTCGGCAAAGAGTTTGAACCCCCATTTCCCAGATGAAACGGATATTCTGTCCCGCGAGATGTAAATTCTGCTATAAGAATCAATGCAGT
>JADFHH010000330.1 GCA_022567275.1 Pseudomonadota bacterium
GCCAAAGACGAGGCGCGGCTCGCCGGTGATGATGTCGAAGCCGACGGCGGACAGAACCAGGCCGATACAGATCGAAAATATCGTCTTGGCGATATCGTCGCCGCCAAGGCCGACGAATGTGGCGAAGGCGAGCATCATCAATGCAAACTCTTCCGGCGCGCCGAAAACCAGCGCGACATGCGCCAGCGGGGGGGCGAAAAAGGTGAACAGAACAACGGAAATGGTGCCGCCGACGAACGAGGCGACGGCGGCCGCGGTCAGTGCCTTGTCCGCCATCCCCAGTTTGGCCAGCGGCCGCCCGTCGAATGTCGTGGCGACGGCGGTCGAAGCGCCCGGAATCCCCAGCATGATCGAACTGATGGCGCCGCCATACATGGCGCCGTAATAGATGGCGGCGAGGAAGATGATGGCGCCGGTCGGCGGCACCAGGTAGGTCAGCGGCAGCAGGATGGCGACGCCGTTGACCGAGCCAAGACCGGGCATGGCGCCAATGAACAGACCGGCCGTGCAGCCTAATATGATCAGCATGAGGTTCAGCGGTTCGAATGCGACCAGAAAGCCGCCCGCTAATTGTGTCAGAATGTCAGCCATTGCATCCCAGCCAGGGCCCCGCGCGGCGCGCGCCAGGCACCCCTCAAAGAAGAATCTTGTAAAGCGGATAAAAGATCGTTTCTTCCACGATCGGAAGGCCCTTCGGCAGAGTGATCCTTAACGCGATATCGAAAAAGAAGAATGTGGCGACCGGCGTGATCGTGGCCATGGCGGCGGTGACCGGCCAGGAGTGCCGGCCGAGGTAACGGACATAGAAAATCATGAACAGGGGCAGGGCGCCATAAACGCCGATCACATAGAAAAGGGCGACCGTGACGATAAGAGAGCCAGCGACAAGCCCGACGGCGATCACGGTTCCCTTGTCCATATAGACGTCTTGCGAGCGCGCAACCGGGGACGCCCTGCGGACCCAGTTCACGATGATATAAAGGCATGAAAGGAGCATGATGGCCGCCAGCCAGAACGGCCAGGCGCCGCCACCGGGGCCTTCGTCCTCTATCCAGCCAATTTCAAGCTCCGCGCTCTTCCACATGAGATAAAGGGAGAAGCTTCCCATCACCACGGCCATGGCCAATTCAGCCTTGCGCATGATCGGAAACTCCCCCCTTTATCATTGTTCTGTTGCTGGAGCGGGTTAGCCTTTAATGGCGCCCATCTTGATCAGCATTTCCTTGTGAACCGCGCGCTGTTTTATCCAGTATTTCATCAGCGCGTCACCAGAGAGGGCTTTGCCCAGAAGAGCTTTCTTCTTCATGTAGCCTTGCCATTCTTTCGAATCGAACACCGTCTGGAACAGCTTCTGGTAATAGGCTGCCGCGTCCTTGCTCATGCCAGGCGCGCCGACCACGGTGCGCTGCATGAAGTAGACATAGTCCTTGCCAAGCTCCTTGAACGTCGGTGTGTCCTTGAACAGGGCGAGACGCTCAGGCGTAAAACAAGCCAGCGGCTTGGTTTTGCCAGCTTCATAGAAGCCGAGCTGTTCCGACGGGTTGTTGACCGTCGAGTCGGCATTGTTGCCGGCCAGTTCCTTGGCGACCTTGCCGCCGCCTTTATAGGGAACATACTTCATGTTCAGGCCGTAGGCGGAGTTCAGGAAGTCGGTCAGGAGATTGTCTTCGGATGCCTTGCCCGTACCGGCCATGATCCAGTCATTGCCCTTGGCTTTCGCGGCTTTCACGAAATCATCGACATTGTTGATGTCTTTACGGTCTGAATTCACCCAAAGGCAGAAGGTGTCTTCGGCCATGCGTACGATAGGCGTGAAGGTCTCGATGTCGATGCCCAGCGCCGGCTGGCGCAGGGGTGTGGTGTAAAAGCTGTTCAGGGTGAACATGATGGTGTGGTTGTCACCCGTCTTGCCTTTCAGATAGACAAGCGCTTCTGCGCCCGAACCGCCCGGCTTGTTGATCGGCGTGAAGGGAACCGGCGCCATCTTGTTCTTGGCGAGGATGTTTTGCATGAAACGGACCGCCTTGTCGGCGCCGCCGCCTTTACCGGCCATCACGATAAACTCAACCGGCTTTTTCGGCTCAAAGGCAAGAGCCGCTTGCGGAGCTCCGGCCGCAGCGACGCCCAGACCCAGGGCTAACCCCAGGCCAAAGAGCTGATGTTTGGTTTGGATCATTATTTTACTCCCTTAGTTTAGAGCGCGTAGCGCCCGGAAATGCGTTATGGTGTGTTTAGTTTTTATGCCTGAAACGCGTGTGGTGTAAACAGGCAAGTGCCTCTTGATCGGGCCATTATGGTTTCTGGTCGAATGTATGCCACTGTATGAGCGATTGCAATCCTGTAGAGTGGGTCCGTCATCGCGGTGGTTAATATTGGGTCGTGCCGCACCATCCCTGGCGGATCGAAAGGGACCTTGAGCGCATGAACGAGTTATCGAAGGGTGGCAATAGCGCGCGCATCCATCCCGGTTCGGGCCGGCGCAAGGCGGCGGTTTTTCCAAAAGGCCGTTTGCTCAAGAGCGAAGAGGCCGGCGCGCTCGCAAAGCTGTTAGGGGATCGCCCGCGCCAGCGCGACATGCTGATTGAATTTTTGCATCTCATTCAGGACACGCAAGGGTGTTTGCCCGCGGGCCTGATGCAGGCGCTTGGCGAACAGCTGAAAATTCCCATGGCCGAGGTTTATGAGGTGGCGTCCTTCTATGCCCATTTCGACATTGTGCGCGACGGCGAGGAGGCCCCCGCGCCGGTGACGGTGCGCGTCTGCGAGTCCTTGAGCTGCATGCTGGCCGGAGCCGAGCAGGTGATCGCGGAGCTGGAAACACAAGCGCCTGAAGGCGTACGCATTCTGCGCGCGCCCTGCATGGGCCGCTGTGATACGGCCCCGGTGTGTGAAGCCGGGCACAGGCATCTTGACCATATTGATGCCGGCATGGTGCTCAAAGCGGTCGAGGCGGGGCAGTTGCACCCCGATATCCCAGCGTACAAGAATTTCAAGTCTTATGAAAAAGAGGACGGTTACAGCGTTCTGAAACAATGTCTTTCCGGAAAAAGAAAAGTCGAGGAAGTGATTGCACTTCTCTCTGATGCCGGTTTGCGTGGTCTGGGCGGCG
>JADFHH010000331.1 GCA_022567275.1 Pseudomonadota bacterium
AGCTCGAATATGCGGTCCCACCCGGCGCACATTTCGGGCAGATCGACGATGACGGTGAACGGGTTTTGCGTCGTGACCGTGTCGTAGAAATGCGCCGCGTCCGAGGCCAGCACCAGCGGCCCATTGGCCGTTTCCACCCGCACCACCTGCAGGCCGCCCGAATGGCCGCCGATCAGGTGCACCGAGATGCCGGGCAAAATCTCCGCGTCGCCATCGACGAAGCGCACACGCGATTGAAAATTGGCGCGGATCATGTCGCTCACATGCTCCACGTCGAAGGCGCGCCGCAGCGGCGGGTAGCTCATCGCCTTGCCCGTACAATAGGCTATCTCGCGTTCCTGCAACACGAACTCCGCGCCGGGAAATTTTGGTCCGTGGCCGGCATGATCGTAATGCATATGGGTGATAATCACGGTCTTCACCGCATCGCGCCGCACGCCGATGGCGCCAAGCGCGTCCAGCGGTTCGCGCAGCATGACCCGCCCGCGCGCATCCCCGGAGCGCTTGTCGAAACCCAGATCGACGACCACCGTGCGGGCCTCGTTGCGGATCACCCAGAGATAATAGGAGATCGGGCGCGGTCCTTCGTGGGGGTCGGGGAAATGCAGATAAAAGTCACGGCTCGAGCGCTCCATGCGGCCATATTCGAGCGCCAAAACCTGGTATGTTTCATGCCCCTGGCTCATGACGCCCGCGCTGCCGGTTCGCTCTCCCCAGCAATCTGTTCAAGATATTTATACAGCGCCGTGTGGTCCGCCTCATCCCCCAGCGCTTCGAGCGCCTCGCCTAAAAGGGCGCTGATGTGGTCCAGGTGATCGGCGCGCACGCCTAGCTGTCCGGCCAGCGTGCGGGCGATGCCCACATCCTTGTCCAATAATTTCAGCGTGAACCCGGAGGCGAATTCGCGGTTGAGAATATGCTGATGCAGCTTGTTCTCTGTGGTGTTGGAGCGCCCGGTCGAGGCGTTCCAGATGCCGGCCATGGTTTTTCCGTCGAGGCCGAATTTCAGCGCCACCAGCAGCGCCTCGCTGGTGGCGGCGAGCGAGGCGGCGGAGAGGAAATTGTTCAGCGCCTTGGCCGCGTGGCCCGAACCCGCCGGACCGGTGCGAAACATGTTTCCCATGTGTTTGAGCACCGGTTCCACCTGCGCGACGATGTCGTCATCGCCGCCCACCATCAGCGTCAGGGTGGCGTCAATGGCGCGCGGTACGCCGCCCGACACCGGCGCGTCCACCAGATGCAAGCCCCGCTCCGCCAGCTCGTGAGCGAGTTCGCGCGTGCCCATGGGTTCAGATGAACTCATATCCACAATGATGCCCCCTTCCGCCATGCCTGAGGCGATGGCGTCCTCGCCCAGCACCGCCGCGCGCACGTCCGCGCCGGAGGGAAGCATGGTGATGACAATCGAACATTTCGCCCCCGCCTCGGCGAGGTTTGAAGCCGCGGTCACGAGACTGCTCTCGGCCGCGATGGCTGCAAGCGCGTGCGGATCGATGTCAAAGGCCAGAACGGAGACCCCCGCGCGCGACAAATTGCGCACCATCGGCGCGCCCATATTTCCGACGCCGATAAATCCGCATGCCGGTTTCTCAGCCATCGATTTCCTCGAATACTTCGCGCGCCACCCGGAAGGAGTCGATCGCCGCGGGCACGCCGCAATAAATCGCCACCTGGAGGAACACTTCGCGGATGTCCGCGCGCGACAGCCCGTTAGTTAGCGCGCCCTTGACATGCAGCTTCAACTCGTGCGGGCGGTTGAGCGCGGCGATCATGGCGAGATTCAGAAACGAGCGCGTGCGGCGGTCGAGCCCCGGCCGCCCCCATATCTCGCCCCAGGCATATTTTGTGACCAGGCGCTGAAAGTCTTCGGTGAATTCATCAGCCGAGGCGATCGATCGATCGACATAATCCGCGCCGAGAACCGCACGGCGGATTTCAAGACCCTTTTTGAACGATGCGTCGCGTTCCTCTTGTTCGATGTCCATGATTGTCTTCTCCCATAAGTGAAGTATGTCTGCGCCATGCGTGTGTTCGCGCCGGGGCGCATATGCGCCCACCATACCCTACCCTATGTCCTGTGGGGGAGAGCTGCCGGACCAATTGGCGGGACAAACATGGAACTTGTCTGGATACCGATCAGCGTTTTTGGCGACGTGGTGAGAACGCGATGACGATCCGCGCTAGATTAACGCCGGCGCGCTGACCTGGGTGATCGGAAGCGAAAACTCACTGTTCCAGTTTGTTTCGCCAGCGTTTCGGAATCTGATCGGCCGACACGGTTTTCTGCATCTCCTTGTCATGGACAAAGGCGATGAGGTCGGCCAGATCCTGACCCGTCAGCTCGATGAAATCGCCCAGTTCTTCTTGCTGCATCACGACCATCGCCGGTGCGCCTTTCCACATCCGCGCGGCAAACTCAAATGCGTTCATCGGCGAGGGCATGTCGGAGGCATTCAGGGACGGTCCGATATCGCCGCCCACGCCATTGACCGCGTGGCAGACGATGCAGCCCTTGTTCATGAAGATCAGATGTCCACGATGCGAGTCCATCGGCGGGAGCGCCAGCCCGATTTCACGCATAAAATCGATGATGCGCTCCCCCTGTTCAGGCGACATCTCGTCCATCGCTTTGAAATCGTGCTTGTGTTCGTGCTCCCGGTGCATTTCGCGCATCTGTTCAAGCGTCTCCCGGCTGCTGCTGCCGTGAGGGCCTGAATGACCTGGCCCAGCCAGGGCATTTCCCCAAGAGAGAGCCGTGAGCGCTATGGAAACTACTATGGTGACTATTCCCCGGCTTAATGATGACATCGTCTTCCTCCTGTGAATTCCGGGGCATCGGGTGGCGGAGAGCTCTATCGGGCCCACTGCCCCGGTGCGAACTCCGGCCGGGCGACGTGGTGAGAACGCGATTGCAATCCGCGTTAGATTGACACCGGCGCGCTGACCTGGGTCATCAGATCGTGGTTCCATGTGCCTTCCACTTTGACGTGGGCGGCGGCGCCCAGCGCGAAGGCCTCGATCAGATTGTGGTTCAAATAGGCGTACAGGCCGGGCTGGCGGAAGGTATAGAGCGCCGCTCCGGCCGATCCGGCGCG
>JADFHH010000332.1 GCA_022567275.1 Pseudomonadota bacterium
TGACCGGAATGCTCGTTGAGGGGAGTGCGGAAATGTACCGGTCGGTCTGTGGTGTTGAAAAAAATTTCGCGAAACAGCACGGTCAAAATTCCGCTGACAAACCCGACGATCAGGGCAAACGCCAATATGAGCACGGAAGAGAGGTCGGAAGGCCGGATCGGCGGAAGAGCATTGGATATGATACGTGCCCGCGTCGTATCAATGCCGTCCTGCTCGCCCAATTCCTTGGCCCGGAGCAGGAACGATTCATAGACGGTGCGCTTGGCGGCCGCGTCGCGTCTCAACTCACGAAGATGCACGCGGGAATCATTGGTCACAAATGTCGTCTGCTTGATCGCATCCAGCCGCTTTTCGATCTGTCTTTGTTCGTTATCGGTGCGGTCGGCTTCCACTTTCGCGCTACCGACGATTCGCGCAAGTTCATGTGCTATCTGCTGGCGGACGACCTCGACCTGTGCGCTGGCGGCCGCCATTGCCGGGTGGGAGGGAAGCAGTCCCGCCGAAAGGATCGAGCGGTTTTGCAGTGCGGTCGCCAGGCTGATACGCAAATTCGATATGGTTAGAGAACTGAGCGCCTCAGGGATATTATTAAGATCTGCCGACGAGCGGCGTGCCGCTTCGATTTGCCTCAGGTGCGATCTTGCAAGCGCGGCGCGGGTTCCGGCTTCGACCAGGAGCGCGTTGAGCTGCTCCAATTCCTGCTCGTTGATGAGACCTAAATTGGAACCAACAATATTGTTGTCGGCTTTGTAGCGTTCTACCGCATTTTCCGCTGCCGTCAGTTCCGATCTCATATCGCCGAGACTGGCGGTTAGCGTGTCGGATGCCCTGCGCGCGAGGCCGGAACGGACCACGGCCTCCGATTCGATATAGGTTTGCGCGATCACATTAGCCAAGCGGGCGGATTTTTTCGCATACCTGGTTTTAACGAACAGATCGACGATGTAACTGTTTTTTGGCCGGCTTGTGCGAATCGCCTCCTTGAGATTGAACAGAACTTTAACCTGTGGATCCGTGAGGTTCTGGCTGGGCATAAGGAATGCTTTTATCGCGCCGATTGCATCGAATACGATGTTGCTGGAGCCTTCCAGGAATTCGGGATCGGCGACCAGGTTTTCCTTGACGATGACCTGTTTTAAAACACTTACCGATGTCATGACGCGCATCTGGCTTTCGACCACAGCAGCACTGGCACCATTTGATCCCGTGCGGCTGAGAGGATCTCGATCCATGACTTGAATCCCGGCCGGGTCAATCAGTATTCGCGCGTTGGCAACGAATTGCCTGTCCCGGGCCAAAACATAGTTCAATCCCACCAGGAGAACGAGAAAGGTAATTGCCGCCACGGTTTTCCAATGCAACGAGATGAGCGCAATGACTTCACGCAAGTTAATTGCGCGTCCCTCCAACACCGGTTCGAACGGCGCCACGCGATCGGGGGCTTGATTGGAATATAGGTACGGCGAAGGATGTTTCATATCCGGTTCGGTTCTCGTTTTAGCGTCATGATTGGCCAATGGTTTTGTGACCGGTCCCTGTGCCGCTTTGCTGCAAATCTTGACCCGGCGCATAGAGATGCGCTCCCAAAGATCAAGCAGCACGGTCTGCGGGCAGCACATGTGTGGTTCTCGCTACCGCATACGGACCAATCGCAATTTCGTTCCAGAGTAATAGAATTGTTCATTTTCATTGTCTCTATGGATTGGTTCTTAACGTTAAAAATAAAGTATACCGGTATTTTAAATTTGGACTGACATGAATGGGTATAATATAAATTGCGACCCATAATCTAGTTTCTGTATACGATTCAAGGGGATATATGCGGACTTGTAAATACCAGCCCAGGTTATCTTCAACAACAATCAAAAATTGCGCGCTTATCACAACTTATGTAATGGTGGATATCAGATTAAGTATAACGGGGAAAAACCAGGACGCGAAACGATGAAAATCCATGCCTTTTACAGGGTTTTTCAGCACTACTTCAGTCCGAGACGAATGACACAATTCGTCGACATGTTCCGCGTGAAGAACAACACCAGTATCATCGATGTAGGAGGCAACACGTTGAACTGGTCCTATATCTTGGTTCAGCCGAAGGTCTTGGTCGGCAATATCGCGACCGAAGACCGTGACGAAGGGCAGTTCAGCTTCAGAAAGATCGACGGCACCAAACTGCCGTTCGGGGACGAAAGTTTCGACATCGCCTACTCAAACTCAGTGATCGAGCATGTCGGCAACTGGGACAAACAGGTGAAGTTCGCCGATGAAGTCCGCCGGGTAGCCAAATACTACTACGTCCAGACGCCGAACCGCTGGTTCTTCATCGAACCGCACTTCATCACTCCCTTCATTCATTTCCTGCCGCGCCCCTTGTTCCGCAGGCTCCTGCCGTTTTTCAGCATGTGGTACTGGGTCCAGCGGCCGACGCCGCAGGAGGTGACCGACATTATGGGGGAGATTAAGCTGCTCGACAAAGCGCAGATGCGCGAATTGTTTCCCGACGCACAGCTGATCGAGGAAAAGTTCATGTTCTTCACCAAATCGCTGATCGCAGTCCGGGCCCCGCCTAGGTCATGAACTCATAAATGCGCGAGAGGGATTCGATGCAAGTGTTGAGGCTGGCTTTTTCGATTTGGCGTGAACAAGGCTTTGTGGCGTTGCATCGATCCATCACCTTAACGGAATGGATCAACGGCAACTGTTGCCTTTAGTAATAATAGTACCGAACTAGAATGTCTTTTTGGATTGTCTATTAACGTTAAATATCGAGTTCTATTTCTGCGCTTCGGACGGTAGCCTAAATTTCAATAACGACTGACCCGGCATGAAAAGGCTTGCAGCGGGACATTCGGACTACAAATACGTCAAGGACGAACCCGTTCTTGCAAAACCCTTTGATCGGACCGGTCATGACTTATCAATGCGATCACGACCTGATTGAGCACACGACAATATCATCTCGGCCGGAGACGGAGACAATCGACGTCGTGGTGATCGGGTCAAGTCCGATCAGCCTGTGCAAAGCATTACAGTGCGCTGAGAATGGTCAAACTGTTTGCCTGATCGAGCGACAGGACCGTCTGGGCG
>JADFHH010000333.1 GCA_022567275.1 Pseudomonadota bacterium
TGGAAGCCTCACGCGACACCAACATCCAGATTTACGGCGTGTTCGACGACCGCGACGACAAGCGTGTCTCCGACAGGATTTCCGGCTATCCGAAACTGGGCGATATCGATCAACTGATAGAATTCGGACGTGACAAACGCCTCGATCTCCTGATCATCACCTTGCCCATGTCGGCGGAAACACGTTTGCTTGAACTGTACAAGAAATTGTGGGTGTTGCCGGTTGATATCCGGCTGTCGGCACATACCAATAAACTCAGATATCGCCCGCGCGCTTATTCCTATATCGGCAACGTCCCGTTTTTCGATCTTCAGGACAAGCCGATCGCCGATTGGGATTTTGTCCTGAAATGGATTTTTGACAAGATCGTCGCCAGCCTTGCCCTGGTTATTCTGTCACCGGTCATGGCTCTGGTGGCGCTGGCGGTGAAGCTGGACAGCCCTGGTCCTGTTTTTTTCAAGCAGATGCGGCACGGTTTCAATAACGAGCTGATCAAGGTCTACAAATTCCGCTCCATGTACACTGAGCTCGCGGACGGTGACGCGGCCAGGCTGGTCACCAGAGATGACGACCGGGTGACAAGGGTCGGCCGTTTTATCCGAAAAACCAGTCTCGATGAATTGCCGCAATTATTCAACGTCCTGACCGGCGGGTTGTCGCTCGTCGGCCCGAGACCGCACGCATTACAGGCCAAGGCGGGCGATGCTCTGTACAACGATGTGGTCGATGGTTACTTCGCGCGCCATCGCGTGAAACCGGGCATCACGGGCTGGGCGCAAATCAATGGCTGGCGCGGTGAGACCGATACCCATGAAAAACTTCAGCACCGCGTTGAACACGACCTCTACTATATCGAGAATTGGTCGGTGCTGCTCGATCTCTATATTCTCGCCATGACGCCGTTTGCGCTGATGAAGACTCAAAACGCTTATTGAGTGAAGGATCGTGCCCATGATCTCAGGCTATCCTTCATCCGTGCATGGCACTGACGCGCATTCTGGCCCGCGCCTCTCGGCGCAGAGTTTGGGTCTGGCGCTCACCTGGCTGACAATAGTGTCCTCATCAGCCGTGTTCGCGGAACCAGCCCCCTATGATGCGCTCATGTTCGGCCTGCTGGCGTTGTTGCCGCTGCTCGGGCTAACGGCGTTTTCATCCGGTATATTTTTGTTTTTCATTCTGTGGCTCGTGATTGGCGCGGCGATGCTGGGAGCGGCAACCCGGTCCAGCATTCTCGATGATTCGGTATCACACAGCGCGATCTCGATATATCTGTCGATATCCGCGGTACTGATAGCGGCCTTCGTGCGCAAGGAGCCGGAAAAACATACGCGCATCATCATGTCCGGCTTCATCTTTGCCGCGCTGATTGCTGTGTCCGCCGGCGTTGCCGGTTATTTCGATCTGCTGCCCGGCGCCAATGAGCTGTTCACGAAATATGGCCGGATGCGCGGCACCTTCAAAGATCCAAACGTGTTTGGCCCCTTCATCGTGCCGGCGCTGCTGTACTGCGTTCACTCCATGATTACGGAACGGGCACGCCGCGCATTCATCATGTCATTGCTCGCCGGACTGTTCTGTTTCGGGCTGTTGATGAGCTTTTCGCGCGGCGCAATACTCCATGCCGGGATCACGTTTCTGGTCTATGCCTATATGATGTTCGTGGTTTCGCGCTCGAACTTGTTTCGCCTGAAATTTCTTGCGATGATTGTTTTCGCGGCCTGCGGCGTCGTGCTCATCGGGGCCGCTGCGTTACAGATTGATTCGATCGCCGCGCTGATGAATGAGCGCGCAAGCCTCTCCTTGCCTTACGACACCGGACCGGAGGGGCGTTTCGGCGGCCAACTCCTTGCACTGGATACGATTTTAAGCAATCCCCTGGGCATTGGCGCACTTGTATTCGGACGTGTCCTGCATAGTGAAGTCGCGCACAATGTCTATCTGAGCATGTTTCTCAATGCCGGGTGGATTGGCGGGTTTCTCTATATCTCCATCGTGATGGCAACTCTCGTCGCCGGGTTCCGGCATGCGCTTCGCGCGACGCCCACGCAGGGCATCTTTATTGTCGTACTCGCGGTTTTCGCAGGTCTGGCGGTGGAAGGGTTACTTGTCGACACCGACCATTGGCGCCATTTCTACGTGATCATGGGGGTTGTCTGGGGCCTTATTCTGGCTCGCCCGGGGCACACATCATATGGGCATGGAGCTACCCTCGCGGCTCATCGCCGTTGATAAAAATGGTCGGAGCGGGGAGATTTGAACTCCCGACCCCCGGTCCCCCAGACCGGTGCGCTAACCGGGCTGCGCCACGCTCCGCCATATCAGAAATTCTGTTGGGCCCGGTTCCCTTGAACGGATCATGCTCTAATCCCTGGAAGCCACCAGCAAATGTTTGCACTTCTCAAGTTCGCCGAGCACCGCAAGCAACTGTTTCGTCTGGCCCTTGCTCAGACCCTTGCCCGGCGATCCATCGCCGGATTTCTCAGCGGCGTTCAGTGCGGCATCAGCCGCAACATCGGGAATATCCGTTGCCGTAGCCTGCTCTACCGCGCCGGCGGTTTCCGCCGAACGGGCTATGACATAGCCAACACCCTGCTCGTGCAGAATTTTCTGTACGCCTTTAATGGTATATCCGTCGCCATAAAGAAGCTGGCGAATGCCGCGAAGCAAATCAACATCTTCAGGACGATAATAGCGCCGGCCGCCGCCGCGCTTCAGTGGGCGTAATTGCGGGAATTTCCCTTCCCAGAATCTCAGGACGTGCTTTGGCACATCAAGATCAGTTGCAACTTCACTGATGGTTCGGAAGGCCTCCGGTGATTTTTCCAACTGCAATCCCCTGGTATCGCGTTAAACGACGCCTCGCTTAACTGGCCGCATTCTTCTTATTCAGCGCCGTATTGATCCGTTCCTTCATAATATTGCTGGCCCGGAACACGAGCACCCGCCGCGGCGTGATCGGCACTTCCTCGCCGGTCTTTGGATTGCGCCCAATTCGTTCGCCCTTTTCGCGAATGCCGAAGGAGCCGAATGATGAAAGTTTTACCGGCGATCCAAGTTCCAGACTGCCTGATATTTCACTCAGAA
>JADFHH010000334.1 GCA_022567275.1 Pseudomonadota bacterium
CCGCCGAAATCGACGAATCCCAAGAGTACCCCTGGGACATTGTGGAGAAATTAGCCAGGGCCGAATTCACCGGCATGACGGTGCCTGAAGACTTTAGCGGCCAGGGGCTGGGCTATCTCGATACGGTTCTGGTGATCGAGGAGATGGCGAAGATTTGCGGCGTCACCGGGCGCATTGTCGTGGAGACCAATATGGGTGCGGTCAGCGCCATCATGGCCTATGGCACTGAAGAGCAAAAGAAGCTGGCCGCAAAACTGGTTCTGGAAGGCGACAAGCCGGCCATTTGCATGACCGAGCCGGACGCGGGCAGCGCCCTCACCGATCTCACCACAAGGGCGGTCAAGAAAGGCGGTTCTTACGTTATCAACGGGACAAAGCACTGGATCACCGGTGGCGGCGTATCGAAGCTGCATCTGATTTTCGCCCGTGTCATCGAAGATGGCGAAGATCAGGGGATCGGCGGGTTTATCGCCATTCGCGATCAAGATGAGGGGCTGGTGATCGGCGAACGTGAACCGGCCATGGGTTTGCGCGGCATTCCCGAAACCATTGTCGAATTTCATGACCTCACACTTGGCGCCGATCGCATGATCGTACCGCCGGGGGGTATTCGAAAAGGCTTCGCCGGATTGATGAACGCCTATAACGGCCAGCGCACAGGTGCGGCGGCAGTCGCCCTGGGGATCGCCGCCGGCGCTTATGAACTGGCCCTTGAATACGCCAAAACACGAAAACAGTTTGGCCGCCCCATCTGCGAGTTTCAAGGTCTGCAATGGATGCTCGCCGATATGGCGATCGCCTTGGAAAGTGCCCGGTTGCTGGTCCACAAGGCCGCGGCCAGCACCGGCAAGGACGGGTTTCCAGACCCGCTGCTCGCCGCCCAGGCGAAAATCCTGGCGTCCGATACGGCCATCACGGTGACCAACAATGCGCTGCAAATCCATGGCGCGGCGGGCTATTCGCGCCGCCTGCCGCTTGAGCGCATGGTGCGCGACGCGCGCATGTTCACCATTGGCGGCGGCACGGCGCAGCTGTTGAGAAACATGGTGGCGAGCCGCATTCTCGGCCGCAAATTCCCGCAGACCCGGGATGGCTATATCGGCTGGGACGACGAAGCCGAAGCGCCTGTAAAACGGCGCGAGCGCGGTTAAGGCAAACCCATGAGCAAGCTCATCCTTGCTGGAGACTTTCCCCAGGCCGATGACGAGGCTTGGCTGGCGCTGGCGAAAAAAGCGCTGAAAGGCGCGGATTTCGACCAAACGCTCGTCTCGCACACAAGCGACGGGCTGGAAATCAAACCGCTTTATACGCGCAATGACGAGTTGGACGCGGCCCCCTTCACCCGCGGCTTTGGTACAAAAACCGGCGAACCGCCATGGCATATCCGCCAGCTTCACGCCACCGCCGGGCCGGATGCAACCAACGCCGCAATTTTGCAAGACCTCGAAGGCGGCGCAACGGCCATTGCCCTGCAAATCGCGGCGCCTGGACAAAACGGCCTGAAACTCTCATCGACCGAAGATCTGGAGCGCGCGCTCGATGGCGTCGCGCTCGATCTGGCCGGCGTGTGGCTTGAAGCGGGACACAATTGTGCGCAAGCCGCCGCCTTCCTCCAGCAAGTCTGGCGCAAGCGCGGGATTGGCGATGGGGATGCGATCGGCGGGTTCGGGGCCGACCCGCTTGGTGCGATGGCTCGTACCGGCGGTCATCCCTTGCCGCTGGAACAGGCGCTTGGCGAAATGGCCGGGCTTGCCGCCCGGACGCATGCCCGCACCCCCCAAGTGACGGCGGTGCTGGTGGACGCCCGGCCCTATCACGACGGCGGCGCGAGCGAGGCGCAGGAACTCAGCTGTCTGTGCGCCACAATGATCGCCTATCTGCGGGCTATGGAAAGCGAGGGGCTGGCGCCGCAGGACGGACTGGCGCAGATGGAATTCGCGCTCTCCTGCGATGCCGATATGTTTTCGACCATCGCAAAACTGCGGGCCGCGCGGGCGCTGATTGCCCGGATCGCCGAAGTTTCCGGCGCGGGGGAAGCGCTTCCCGGTGTGCGTCTCCACGCCACGACATCGCTGCGCATGTTCTCGCGGCTCGACCCGCATGTGAACATATTGCGCACGACGATTGCGGCTGCATCCGCTATCTTCGGCGGCGCGGATTCGCTTAGCGTTCTTCCTTTCACCTATGCGCATGGCCAGCCGGACGCCTTCGCGCGGCGCATCGCCCGAAACATCCAGATCATCCTGCAGGAGGAAGCCTCGCTCGGCGCGGTGAGCGACCCGGCGGGGGGGAGCTGGTACGTGGAATCGCTGACCCAAGACCTCGCGGAAAAAGCCTGGGAGCTGTTCCAGACCATCGAAGCTGAAGGCGGTATGGGCCGAGCCCTGGCTGAGGGAACGATACAGACCATGCTGGCAAAGAGCGCCGATGATCGCGCCCGCGAAATTGCGTTGGGAAGGCAAGAGCTGACCGGAGTCACAGCCTTTCCCGATCTTGACGAGGCTAAGATTGAAGCCGGGCCGCACCCTTTGCCTGACGATCTGGAAGACCCGGCCATGACGCTCGAACCGATACCCTTGCGCCGCCCGGCGGAACCATTCGAGCGCCTGCGCGCGGCCTCGAACGCCTATCTGGAGGTCCATAAGCAGCGCCCTAAAATTGCGCTCTTAACGTTCGGCCAAGCCGCGCGCGCGACTTATGCGGAAAGTTTTTTCGCAGCCGGAGGGATTGAGACGGTCAGAATCGATGATCCACAATCATACGATAAATCTCTCTCACCAATCGCCTGCATCTGTGCCAGTGACGATGAGGGGGTGCATCTTGCAAAGGCGCTTAAAAAAAGCGGTGCAAAACATATCTATTCGGCCGGACGGCCCGGCGGCTTGCGCCGCGAGCTGGAAGACGCGGGCGTCGGCGGATTTATTCATCGCAGCTGTGATATCATTGCAGCCCTTGAAGCGGCCCATGATGTGCTGGGCCTCAAGGTCACCTCACCATGAGCCAAGTGCCAAACTTTGCCAACATCGCCTTCGCCGCCAAATCCGCGGCAGCGGGCACGCTTCCCACCAGCCC
>JADFHH010000335.1 GCA_022567275.1 Pseudomonadota bacterium
CGCTCGTGGGACCCCCCGACCGGGCCCAGACGCTCTCCACCACGCCGACCCTGGAGTGGAACGTCCCCGCGGACGCCGACGGGGACACCCTCGACTGGACGCTCGAGCTCGACACGGACGACCTGTTCACCGGCCCCTTCGTCGAAACCTTCGACACGACGACCTACAAGGACTCCTACAGCGACTCTCTGTTCGACACCACCCTCGGCGAGGCGCGCCGCAAAACCTATTCGCCCTTTCTGCCGATCTGCCCGAAAACCGGAAAAGTGCTCCAGGTGCCGATGACCGCGCGCGACCCCGATGCGGGGACCATTACGTATGCAGACCCCGCGACGGGGGGGGAGATGACCACGCCGGTCACCGGCGGCCGGGTCAAATGCCAGTGGAAGGCGGACTGGGCGATGCGCTGGGTGGCGCTTGGCGTCGATTATGAAATGGCCGGCAAGGACTTGATCGACTCCGTGCGGCTCTCTAGCCAGATCGCGCGCATCCTGGGCGCGGCGCCCCCGGTTGGTTTTTCATACGAATTGTTCCTCGACGAAACGGGCGAAAAAATATCCAAATCGCGCGGCAACGGCCTCACCATAGATGAGTGGCTCGCCTATGCGTCTCCTGAAAGCCTGTCGGCGTACATGTTCCAGTCGCCGCGCAAGGCCAAGCGGCTTTATTTCGACACCATCCCCAGGGCGGCCGATGAATATCTGACCCATCTCGCCGCCTTCCCGGAACTGGACGAAGCCAAACGCCTCGCCAGCCCGGTGTGGCATGTTCATTCAGGCAACCCGCCGCAAGCCGAACTCCCCATCTCGTTCAATCTGCTGTTGAACATTGTCTCGGCCTCGAACGCGCAAGACGCGAACGTGCTGTGGGGCTTCATCCAGCGCTACGCGCCGGGCGCCACGGCGCAAAAGCACCCGCTGCTCGACCAGCTTGTCGGCTACGCGATTCGATATTTCCATGATTTTGTGCAGCCGAAAAAGAATTATCGCGCGCCATCGGAGAAGGAGCGCGCCGCGCTCGCCGAGTTGCGCGAAAAGCTTGGGGCGCTGCCCGCAGGCGCGCCGGGCGCGGACATCCAGACCCTCGTCTACGAGATCGGCAAGACGCACGGGTTCGAGCCTCTGCGCGACTGGTTCACGGCGCTGTATGAGGTGCTGCTGGGGCAGAGCCAGGGGCCGCGGTTTGGGAACTTTGTGGAGTTGTATGGGGTGGAGGAGACGCGGGGGTTGATTGGGAATGCGCTCAAATAGCGGAGCGGTAGGGCTGGAAGAGACTCGTGCTTGAGGAGGAGAGCTTGGGGGTGGATTAGCCGTCAGGAATCGCCCGGCGCACGCCCGCCGGCGGGGCCGACGAATACCAGCGCGCCGCCGTCCACGGGCAGGGACACGCCGGAGACAAAGCTCGCCTCGTCGGAGGCGAGGAACAGCGCCGCATTGGCCACGTCCCAGGCGGTGCCCATCTTGTGCCGCAGCGGCACCTGGGCGTCGCGGTCGGCGCGCACCTTTTCGTGACTTTGACCCCAGTTCCTGACCCGCTCCTCGATCGCCATCGGTGTGTCCATCAGGCCGGGCAGAATGCAGTTGGCACGGATGCCGTCGCCGGCATAGCGGAAGGCGAGCTGCTGGGTGAAGGCGATCACGCCGGCCTTGCTGGCGCGGTAAGCGACGAATGGGTTGAGGCCCCGGGCCGCCGTCGAGGAAATATTGACGATGGCGCCACTCCCCTGGCGCAGCATGACCGGCACGGCAAGTTTGCAGGTCATCACCATGCCGCGCAGATTGATGGCCATCACATTGTCAAAGCTGTCCGCCGTGATTTCCTCCAAAACCTTGTCGCCGCCGGCCATGCAGACCCCGACATTGTTGTGCAGCACGTCGATCCGGCCCCAGCGCTCGACACAGAACCCGACCATGGCGACGAGGCTTGCCTCATCGGTGACGTCGGCGGCGAGGGCAACGGCTTCGCCGTCCCCCCTGGCGATTTCGGCTACGGTTTCTTCAGCGCTTGCCAGGTCGCGATCGGCGCACAGAACCCTGGCGCCCTCGCGCGCAAAGGTGATCGCCGTGGCGCGGCCGTTGCCAATTGTCTGGCCAGGCGTCTGGCCGGCGCCCACCACGATCGCTATCTTGTCCTTCAGTCGCATCGGCTGGCCGGGTCCTGTCGCGTCACTGGCGGGAGCCATGTTGAGATCATATGGACCTATTTGACCGGAACATGTTCTAGAGCTGACCCTTTTTCATCTGGCTCGCGATATGGTCCGCTTGGCGAATTGCCAGGGCCACGATAGTCAGGGTCGGGTTTTCTGACGCGCCGGTTGTGAAAACACTGCCGTCGGACACAAACAGATTCTTGATGTCGTGGGTCTGGCCCCACTTGTTGACCACTCCGTCCTTCGGTTTCGCGCTCATGCGGTTGGTGCCGAGATTGTGCGTGGAGGGATAGGGCGGTGTCGGAAGTGTGCGCGTAGCTCCGACCGCGTCATAGACCGCCGAACCCTGCTTGTATGCATGGTTCCGCATGGCGAGGTCATTGGCATGATCGTCGAAATGCACATTCGGGATCGGCATGCCGTGGGCATCCTTTTCCTTCGCGTGCAGCGTGATGGCATTCGTTTCCTGCGGCATATCCTCCCCGACCAGCCACATGCCGGCCATATGGTCATACATGTCCATGGCGGCGGAGAAATCACGCCCCCATGCGCCAGGATCGAGGAAGGCCGCCATGAAGGGCACACCGAGGGAGAGGGTCTCCATCTCGTATCCGCCAACGAATCCGCGCGATGGATCATGTCTGGATTCGTCGGTGATGATGCCGGCCATGGTCGTGCCACGATACATATTCACCGGCTTTTCGAAGATGGCATAGACCGAGCCGGTCATGTGACGCATATAATTCTTGCCGACCTGGCCTGAAGAATTCGCCATACCGTCTGGAAACATGCTCGAGGATGAATTCAGCAACAGCCGCGGGCTTTCAATCGAATTGCCGGCGATACAAACAGCCCGTGCCTTCTGGCGCTGTGTTTTGCCGTCCTTGTC
>JADFHH010000016.1 GCA_022567275.1 Pseudomonadota bacterium
ACCGATCCGCGTAGGCCGCCTGTTTCAAGTGTATGCTGGAGCGTGCGACATCGCTCGCGTTGGCCGCATCGTGAGGGAGAACCTGGACCGCGCACTGAAAGCGCTACAGCGGACCGACAAAGTCATCATTGAGCGGGAAGGGTCGGCAACCAGCGATATCGACTGCCGGGTCGCGCGTATCATGGGCACACCTGCCGTAGTCATTCGAATTGACGATACTAGAAAATTCGGGGAAATCCCGCCCTCCGAAATCGGTGCTGTACTTGCTGAGGTGCGGCGCGCGCACCCGATGGCAGATGACGAGACTATCTATCACAAAGTGATAGGAAAGTATGGCATATCCCGCCCCACTCGGAAAATAGAGGCCGAGCTCAAGAGGACCGAACCCGAGTTGATTTCGGACAGCTAGATGCGTATTCCGGGGTCATCCGGCACCTGATTCCGATAGTATCCGGCACCCCAATCCAAATTTATCCGGCATCTGATTCCGGGGCATCCGGCACCCCCTGATGCTGATAGCTTTTGCCGCTGCTGAGCCAATACGAAGCGGGCTAGCTTTCTTTCCTTTTTGGAACGGAAGGCCCCCACATGAAGAGATTGGCGATGCGCAAGATACGGGACGCTTTGCGTCTGCACGAGCAGGGATTATCCCCAATGCGGATAGGCGAGAGCCTTGGTGTTGGGCGCACGACGGTTCAGGAGTATCTGTCTCGCACCCGGGCCGCCGGTTTGTCCTGGCCGTTGCCGGATGATTTGGGTGACGGCGAGCTTGAGAAGCTGCTCTATCCTCGCAGTGCCGGAGATGTCCGGGGGACGTTTGCGCCGCCGGACTGGGCTTATCTGCACCGTGAGCTGCGCCGCAAAGGCGTGACGTTGTCGCTCTTGTGGGAAGAGTATCGCGCGCTTCACCCCGGCGGTTATGGCTACAGCCGGTTCTGTGAGCTTTACTCCCGTTGGGAGAGCAAGCTGTCGCCGGTGATGCGCCAGCGTCACCCGGCTGGCGAACGATTGTTTGTGGATTATGCCGGAGCCACACTGGATGTGGTCTGCCCCAGGACAGGCGAGGTGCGATCCGTCCAGCTCTTTGTGGCCACGTTGGGGGCGTCCAATTACACCTATGTCGAAGCCAGCTGGACGCAGAGTTTACCAGACTGGATTGCCTCTCATGTCCGGGCCTTTGAGTTCTTCGGCGGGGCGCCGGCGCAGGTTGTCTGTGACAATCTGAAGGCCGGCGTCACCAAGGCCTGTTTCTATGAACCAGCCATCAACCGCACCTATGCGGATATGGCGGCGCATTACGACACTGCCGTTGTTCCGGCGCGACCGCGCAAACCTAAGGACAAGGCAAAAGTCGAGGGGGCGGTTCTGCTGGCCGAACGCTGGATCGTCGCGCGGCTACGAAACGGTAAGTTCTTTTCTCTGGATGAGGTGAACGGGGCTATCGGGGAACTCCTGGATCGGCTCAACGCCAAAGTGACCCGGCATCTGGGGGCCAGCCGGCGGGATATGTTTGAACAACTGGATCGTCCAGCGCTCAAAGCCCTGCCGGTGGAACCTTACGTCTATGCCGAATGGAAAGAATGCCGCGTGGGGCTGGATTACCACATCGATGTGGGGCGGCATTACTACTCGGTACCCCATCAATTGCTGAAGCAAAAACTATGGGTCAGGATCACCGGACGCACGATTGAGGTCTATTTTAAAGGCAAACGCGTGGCCGCCCATGTCCGCACATCGGGCAATTACCAGCACTCGACTTGCACGGATCACATGCCCTCGCACCACCGTTTCCGGGCTGATTGGACGCCGGAGCGGATGCGCAGACAGGCGGCCCGGATAGGCCCCAACACTGAAGCGCTGATCGAGGTCATCCTGCGGGAGAGGCGGCATCCAGAACAGGGCTTCCGGGCCTGTCTGGGTATTCTGCGTCTGGCCAAATCCTATGGCGCCAACCGGCTGGAGGCCGCGTGTGAACGGGCGCTTGAGATCAACGCCCGATCCTACAGTTCCGTTAAATCCATTCTGAAGAATGGCCTTGATCGCCGGACCCGCGAACGCGCCACGGACGGCCCGGCGATCACCCATCCCAATATCCGTGGCGCCCGATACTTCCATTGAAAGAGGAGACACACATGCTCACCCACCCAACCCTGGATCAGCTCAAGGAACTCAAGCTCGACGGCATGGCCGAGGCCTTTACGGAACTGGAGGCTCAGGACGGAACTGCCGCCCTCAATCACGCCGAATGGCTGGCGCTGCTGATCGACCGCGAGACCTCCAGCCGGGCCACCAAACGCTTCCAGACCCGCATGCGATCGGCAAAGCTGCGCCATGCGGGCGCAGCGCCTGAGGACGTCGATTACCGCGCAAGGCGCAATCTCGACAAAGCCCTGTTCCAGAAGCTCCTGACCGGCAAATGGATCAAACAGCGCCGCAACCTCATGCTCACCGGGCCTTGCGGTACCGGCAAAACCTGGCTCGCATGCGCTCTGGCCCAAGCGGCCTGCCGGGACGGCGTCACGGTGCTCTACAAACGCCTGCCCAGGTTGTTCGACGAGTTGGAACTCGCCCACGGCGACGGACGGTTCCCACGCCTCTTCCGCAGCCTCACGAAAGTCGATCTCCTGATCCTCGATGACTGGGGGCCGGAGCGCCTGAATGCAAGCCAGCGGCGCGACCTGATGGAGATTGTTGAAGACCGCTACGACGCTGGATCAACGCTCATAACCAGCCAGCTCCCCCTCGACACATGGCACGACGTCATAGGCGAACCCACCTTCGCCGACGCCATCCTCGATCGCCTCGTCCACAACGCCTATCGCATCGGACTCGATGGACAGTCCATGAGGAAAACCAGAACCAAAAACATTGACGAAGAGGTCGTCAACTGACACTACACAACAAGGCTCAAACACGCCGCATTGTCAGCGTGCCGGATACCCCGGAATCAGGTGCCGGATGTTATTGGATTGAAGAGCCGGATACCCCGGAATATGCAGACGGCTCTAAAGGTCACACTTCCACCGCCACCGCAATCGTTATGCAACTACCTGAAGCGCAGATTTTCGCGTGAGAGCTGATCGATCGATGTGCAGCCCATGAGCTTCATCCCCCGCTCGATCTCTGCCTGCATCAGGCCAAGGGCTCGCTCAACACCTGCCTGACCTGCCGCTGCCAGAGGAAAGAGATAGAATCGTCCGCCGCCCACAGCCTTGGCTCCAAGTGAAAGCGCCTTTAAAACGTGTGTCCCGCGCTGGACTCCTCCATCCATCATCACATCAATACGATCACCTACCGCGTCCACGATTTCGGCAAGCTGATCGAATGCCGCTCGCGAGCCGTCAAGCTGCCGACCGCCATGGTTTGATAAAATTATGCCGGTGCAACCTATCTCGACAGCGCTCTTCGCGTCGTCCACCGACATGAGGCCCTTGATACAGAACTGACCATCCCAAAGTCGGACCATTTCAGCCACGTCGTCCCAGTTCATAGAAGGGTCCAGCATTTCCGTAAAATACCGGCCGATCGACACGGGTCCACCGCTCATATCGACATGCTCATCCAGCTGGGGCAGCTTGAAGCGTTCATGGGTGACATAATTGATGCCCCACATCGGCTTGATGGCGAATTGGATCATGCCGCCCAGCGTCAGCCTGAACGGAATTGAGAATCCGGTGCGAAGGTCGCGTTCGCGATTGCCGCCGGTGATGCTGTCCACTGTCAACATCATCACCTCGACACCGGCCTTCTTCGCGCGTTCCATCATGACGCGATTCAGCCCTCGGTCCCTGTGAAAATAGAACTGGTAGACCTGCGGCGTATCATGTGACTTGCGCAGCTCCTCAAGGCTGACCGTGCCTAGCGAGGATACGCCGAACATCGTGCCGTATTTAGCTGCTGCAGCAGCGACGGCCCGTTCACCCTGGTGATGGAACAGCCGCTGTAGAGCTGTAGGGGAGCAATAGAAAGGCATTGCGAGTTTCTGGCCCATTACCGTGACCGAAAGATCAACCGTTTCCACGCCGCGCAGGACGTTCGGCACCAGATCACAACGCTCGAAGCTTGCCCTGTTTTGGCGATGGGTGGTTTCGTCATCTGCCGCCCCATCGATATAGTCAAATATCGGACCTGGCAGCCGCCGTTTTGCGAGTGCTCGGAAATCATGAAAATTGTGACAGTCGCGCAGGCGCATATCTTGCTCGGCACCCTAAATCAGTTCTTATGAGCGGAAGCCGGTAGCAGTGTTTGCATTCAGGCGACACGAGGACAATGCCTTGCCCACAAGATTGCTGGTGTCGTTCAGATTATCTCAACCGCGGTTAGAGTCACGCGGTGATATTTCAGTCACGGTTGGTCGATATGCCTCGTCTGACTTCCGACGGTCTCTAGTGCTCAGCGGACATGCTATTACGGACTGAACAGTGTCTGCTGTTGGCACATTCCAGCCGGTTACTGACCTGCCGATGAACGGCTGCTGTCAGGTGTTTAGTTGCCATTGGATGCTGGTTTGGCTGCTATATCCTTAGGAGCTGCCGCTTTCATTGCCCAACTTGACCGGCAGGAATTGACCCTTAGGAGACCTTACGACTTTTTATCCAAATTAGCCGTGAGTAATTTTGCGCATTCGTCGGCCACTTCTCCGTTCGGAGAATCCGAACCCGGCGTCGTTGCAAAGCCAGCCTCCTCAATCAGATTGTCGCGATTCCATGAGTCTTCTTTTGAGAATGCAGCGCGCTGCTCTTCAGTTGCACTAGCGTTGAATCGCTCAACACAAACCGGAGCGTATGCAGCTACAACCGCAGCAGACGCACGATCTGCTGCCATTCTCTCGGCAGTGCCGGCGGTTACCCAACCAAGGAAGTAAAATCCACCAGCTAAGGTTAGGATGACACCAAGGACTGCACCCTGGATGAGACGTTTGATCGACTCGCCTTCAAACATCTTGGGAGTGGGCATGAAGTTTACTCCTTCATCGTTAAAGGGCAGGGGAATTCCTACCCACTGTCTTCACCCTATCATGAAAGTGGAAAAGTCAAATCCAAGGACTATATATGACATCGGATGTCACACTTTTTAAAAGTTATAAAAAAAGAAAATCACCTACAAAATGTTATATGTGAAGCAGGAAGCATGGGACAAATACACACCTAAACCGACATTCCCCGGATAGCCTTCAAATCCATGGCGATCATACGCCAGACGGCTTCCACCGTCGGCATCGCTAACTTTCGGTTTTGATGCTGTGGACGGCTCCTCCACCGGCATCGCGATGGGCCAAAGTGTGGTGGTTATTCAGGAACAGCGAACGTCCGTTATTGGCACAAAGCAGTCGTTCAGCGACGCCAGCCAGAACGGCTGCTTTGGGGTGCTAAACGGAAGTTCACAGCGTCAATGTCTGCTTTCGGGGATAAAGCAGCCGGAAATTGGTCACCGTGTTTTTGGCTGTTGTTGACCCAGGCTGTGTAAAAACGCAAAGGTTGGCCAGCCACGTAGAACGAGGTTCTCAATTTTATCGAAAACTGCTTTGCTTGTGCTCAAAACCTTAATCGGGGGCTCGCTGAGGAGAACCATTTTCTAGTGGATGCCGCTTCAGGCACGTTTTTACACAGCCTGGACCCAAAGCGGACATTACGAGGACGCCCAATGTATTCGCAAACCGCACAGCCGCGGGAAAGGAGCCTGCAATTCCGGAAATCGGATCAGCTAGCGTCCTCGGTGAGGGTATGGGCTGGATGTCGCGTATCACCTCGGCGATTTTGCCGACGAACGTAGGTGATTATTGCATCCGGATGCACAGCTTTGACCTTGAGGGCCGCAATGAGAGCGTCTTCGGCATCCACAAAAACGCGATCCGATTTGCCCTTCAGATTTAGACCGACGGTGTAATGCGACAACATTGGCTCATCCCTGCAAACGGTTTGCGTCTCATTGCGTCCACGCCGCAATCTAACATGCATTATGTGGCCAGATATCTGATTTGTCGCTCAGCGCAAATAGAATAACGTCCATTCTGCTCAAGTGACTGCGATGACCGTTGTTGGCACGATTCGGAAGTCTGGGCACACGTCCAGGGGCTTCCGCCTTGCCCCGCTTAGCCGACATCGGGGCTTTTGATTTCCACTCTTGAGAATATAGCAGCCGTCGAGCGTCACTCGGGCGCGATGTCGGGGCCTGTCCCAAGCCGGATCGGCGCGTTTAATTCCTCGAGATGCAATAGGAACGCGCTGTGGTCGTGCTGGGTCAGGCCCTTGTCATAAAGTTCCTGAAAAACGTCGCGGACAGCTTTGACGATCGGCAACCGAACGTTGAGATCCTCCGCCGTGTCGAGAACGGTGTTTAAATCCTTGACGAAATTGCGTATCGGCGCGCCTGGGCGAAAATCGCGCTTTATCATCCGCCGTCCGTGCTCTTGCAACACACGGCTGTCGCCATGGCCGCCCAGTAATGCTTCCGGGATCTTATGCGGTTCCGCGCCACCCGCGCTCGCTAGCAACAATGCTTGGGCCACGCCCGCAATGTTCACCGCGACCATTATTTGGTTGGCAAGCTTAGCGATCTGGCCGCTTCCCGCGGGCCCGATATAACTGGCCCGGCCCATGGGTTTGAACACGCCGTCGGCCTCGGCACGATCAAAATCCTCGCGCGTGCCGCCCGCCATGATCGCCAGCGATCCCTCGGCCGCGCCCAGACTGCCGCCCGATACGGGGGCGTCCAAATGGCCGACGCCTTTATCCGTCAACCAGGCAGCATGTTCCTGAGCCATCTTCGGCGGAATTGACGCCATGTCGATGAACACCGTGCCGGCCTTCATATGATCGACGGCGCCGCTTTCGAAAAACACTTCGCGCACCACCTGGCCGCTGTCGAGGATGGACAAGATGTAGTCCGCGCCTTTGACTGCGTCCGATGGGGTTTGCGCGACATATCCACCGGCTTCCTTAATCGGGCCAGTCTTGCTCAACGTCCGGTTCCATGCGGTGACCTGGAATCCAGCCTTGACGAAGTTGATCGCCATGGGACAGCCCATAATACCGGTTCCAAGAAATGCGATTTTCATCTGCGACGTCTCCATTTCAGCCGATTGACCTCTGGCTTAGGCGACATTCCCCAGATGCCCCCTCGAACCGGCCCGAATGATAGCCGAAGATGGCACTTCTCGGAAGTCAGGGCACGCGTGCGGTAGCTTTCGCTTTGCCCTGCTTAGCCTACATTCGGACAATTGATTGCCGCTCTTTGAGCTACTCCCCATTCATTGGACAGTTTTGGCGGCAATTTAAGCTACAGTTGCGCCAGCTGGCCGGGTTCTCCTTGCTCTTCGTTTCATACCGCCATGCCTGTCGGCTGGAGGCCCGGGCTTAAACCCGGGCCGGAAGCTGACAGGCCATTCCTATATATCCTGACCGGCGTCAGTCCGCCATGGGCGCAGTGAGGCCGCCGGTGATTGTAGAAGTCGATCCACCGGCCGATCCCGGCCCTGGCTTCACGGCCGCCCTCAAAGGCGTGCAGATAGACGCACTCATATTTAAGCGATCGCCACAACCGTTCGATGAAGATATTGTCCAGGAAGCGTCCCTTGCCATCCATGGAGATACGCACGCCCGCCTCCCTCAGCCGGTGCGTCCACGCCCATGACGTGAACTGGCTGCCCTGATCGGTGTTGAATATCTCCGGTGCGCCGTACCGGTCCAGAGCTTCTTCCAGCGCATCGACGCAGAACTGGATGTCCATGGTGTTGGACAACCGCCAGGCCAGAACCTTCCGGCTCGCCCAATCCATAATCGCCACCAGAGACAAAAAGCCCCTGGCCAGCGGAATGTATGTGATATCGGCGCACCAGACCTGACCCGGGCGGCCGATCTTCATCCCCTTCAGCAGATAGGGATAGATCTTGTGCCCCTTGGCTGGGATGCTCGTGCGGGGCTGCTGGTAGATCGGCATCAATCCCATCAGGCGCATGAGCCGCCGGATGCGCTTGATATTCACCCGCCAGCCCTTGGCCCGGAGATGCCAGGTCATCTGCTGGACGCCAAAGAACGGCGTGTCCAGGAACTGGCGATCAATCTGAGCCATCAGCGCCAGATTCTCCACGCTCTCGCCCTTGGGCACATGATAGAAGCTCGACCGGCTGATCGACAGAAGCCGGCATTGCTTCTTGATCGACAGCCGTGGGTGTTTCCGCTCAACCATGTCCCGCCTCACTTTCCGGGCCAAGGGTTGAGCTTTCCGGACAAAAAATCATTGGCGACCGCCAGCTCCCCGATCTTGGCGTGCAGTTCCTTGATCTTCGCCTCATCCACTTCCGCAAACTTCAAAGACGAACCACGCTGGAATACGCCCCGCGCGCCTTCCAGAAGGGCCTTCTTCCACTGGTGGATCATCGTCGGATGAACGCCGAACCGGCTGGAGAGATCCGAAACCGTCTGCTCTCCCTTCAGCGCCTCAAGCGCCACCTTCGCCTTGAAATCAGACTTGTACTGCTTGCGTCTCGACATATCTGGTCTCCTTCTCTTTGAAGACCAGCTGACACAAAATCGTAGCTTACGTCACTGTCCGATTTCCGGGGAGTAGCTCATTCCGGGCGATGCGCCCCACTATCGCGCGGGACGCAAAGGGTAGGGCGGCGCACCTCGATCCGTCAATTTTCCGCCCCCGCCACTTCCCCGCTTTTCCCGAGATAGCCGTTCCAGGCGAACCAGTAGGCGATGTGGCCGGGCAGGCGGTGGAGCTTTTTGCCGCCCGGACCGACAAGCGCGTCTTCGGTGACTTTCCAGCTCTCCCCATCGAGGGTGAGTCTATCGGTGCTACCGGTGATTCTGAACTTCTGCCCACCGGTGCGATAGGCGCGTACGGTGCGCGTCGCGGCGTTGCCGATCAGGGTGAGGGAGATGATGCCGGCGGTGTCGTTGATCACGCGGCCGTTGGCGAACAGCGACAGGGGCCAGGCCTTGTCGGCGCCTGAACTTCTCAAGGCGAACACATAGTCCTTGGCCTTGAGCCTGGTCTCGTCCACCAGGGCGGGGAACATGAGTTTTGCGCTGTTGAAATAATTCGCATAGGGTTTCCCGGGCCGGTAATCGCGCGAAAAACCGGTATCGAGGGAAAGCACTTTTGTGCCGGGATTGCTTTTGAGCCATTCGGCCCAGCTGGCGATGGTGACGGGGCGGGTTTTTAGCTCGATGCCCGATCCGGTCAGTTTTCCGACCACGGGCCGGCCGGTAAACTGGTTCCACAGGGAGTTTGTCGCGGTGTCATACATGAGCTTGTTGGAGCGGTACAGGAAGCCCGACGACCCGAAAACGAAGGGTTTTTCGCGCCCCTTGACGGTGGTTTCGAACAAAATGCCCGAGCCGCACAAGGTGCAATAAGCGAGGGAAACCGGTACGCCGCCGATCACATCGTTGAACATCTCGTGCCAATCGAGGATACGCAGCGGATAGGCCCGCGCATCGCCATTGATCGAGACGCCGAACACCAGCTCATCGCCGGTGAGATATCCGGCCTCGCGGGCAGGCAGCAATTTTGGGTTGGTCAGGGCCGGAATCCCGTCCTTCACGACGCCGCCCCAGGCGATTTCTTCCAGCCTGATTTCGTGCTTTACACCCGCATGCAGGAACACGCTAAAAGCCGGGTCGATTCTGGCGTAGAGCGCGGCTTTGAAACCGGCGAAGCCGGCGAACGGTTTCACTTCCGTGTGCTTCTCCTGCCATAGCATCCATTGGTGCCAATTATCGCCGGCGCTCTCGCCGGCCAGCGCTTCCAGGGCGCCGATGATTTCGCGGCGGTTGCTTTGGGTAAAGCGCAGCGCCTGGATAAGCGCGGGGATGGCGTCTTTTTTGCCGCGCGTCTTGAACCAGTCGAGCGCCGCCAGACGTTTCGATTGCAATGGGCTCACCAGCTCCAGGGCAAATTTCTGCGTCTGAGCGGCGGGGGATGCGCCGAGCGCCGGTACGCTGTACGAGACGAGCGCGATAAGCGCGGCGGCGATCAGGGTGTGTGGTTTGGGCATGGGTCATGCTCCTCATGAAACTTTCCCCCTGAGTGTTGTTACGTTTGAACGCAAGTCGAGATGCTATTTGCCACGCACACATGTTCGTGAGCGCACGATCCACACCAGCCCGGCGTTCCCCCTTGCTTTTAGCGCGCCGCGTGCGCACATTAGGCGCACATGTTCCCAGGGGCGCCGGAGAGGACCGGCTGAGATCGGGCTGACACTGGCCTCAAGCAGCGAAGCGGTAGGCTAGGAAAAACTGCCCGAGCACCCTTCGAACCTGATCCGGGTGATGCCGGCGTAGGGACTGGAACCGTAATGATTTACCCCCGCAGTCATTCCCGGCGTTTCGATACGCAAGGATTTGCGGTCATGGAAACCTCGCAGCTGATCGCCAAATTCATGGGGCCGGTGATGCTGGTTGCCGGCTTCTCCATGCTGATCAACAAGGACACCATGCGCAACGTGTTCGAAGATTTTATCGCCTCTCCGGCGCTGATATTCGTTGCCGGATTTTTGGCGCTCATGCTGGGTCTGGCGCTGGTGATCTTCCACAATCGATGGACGGCCGGCTGGCCGGTTATTATCACCGTCTATGGCTGGTTATCCCTGTTTGCCGGAGTCGGGCGCATGGCCTTCCCGGCGCTCGTGAAGCGGATGGGAACGGCGATGATGAAGCGCGAGGCTTTTTTGACCGTCGCCGCAATCTTCAATCTGCTGCTCGGCGGATTTCTGACTTACCAGGGCTATCTGGCCTGAGGCCATAAAACGGAGTTTTAAAAATGAACAAGCACACGCGTGAAAATGAGCTGATGCGGCCTGAAGTGACCATGGGGCCGCTGCCCGCCAGCAGCAAGGTCTACACCTCACCTGAAGGGCACGAGGATGTTCGCATCCCCCTGCGCGAGATCGCCCTCGCCGACAATGATTCATTTTCTGTCTACGACACCTCGGGGCCTTACACGGACCCGAAAGCGAAAATCGACGTGGAGAAGGGCCTGGCGCCGGTACGGCTGGCATGGATAACCGAGCGCGGCGGCGTGGAGGAATATGCCGGGCGCGATGTCCGTCCGGAGGACAATGGCAATGTGGGCGGCAAACATCTCGCCCGCGATTTCCCGTCCAAACGCAGGCCACTACGTGGCCTCGATGGCCACCCCGTCACCCAGTTTGAGTTCGCCCGCGCCGGGATCATCACCAATGAGATGATCTACATCGCCCACCGGGAAAATCTGGGCCGGACAAAGGCGATAAAAAATGCCCGCGAGAGCATCGCGGACGGGGAGAGTTTTGGCGCGGAAATCCCTGAATTCATCACCCCTGAATTCGTCCGCGACGAGGTCGCCAGAGGCCGCGCCATCATCCCCGCAAACATCAACCACCCGGAAGCCGAGCCGATGATCATCGGCCGAAATTTTCTGGTCAAGGTCAACGCCAATATCGGCAATTCGGCGGTGACCTCTAGCGTAGAGGAAGAGGTCGAAAAAATGGTGTGGGCGACGCGCTGGGGCGCCGACACGGTGATGGATTTGTCCACCGGGCGCAACATCCACAACACGCGCGAATGGATTCTTCGCAATTCTCCCGTTCCCATCGGCACCGTGCCGATTTATCAGGCGCTGGAGAAATGCGACGGCGATCCGGTCAAGCTCACCTGGGAGATTTATCGCGATACGCTGATCGAGCAGGCCGAGCAGGGGGTGGACTATTTCACCATCCATGCCGGCGTGCGGCTCAAATATATCCACCTCACCGCCGAGCGCGTCACCGGCATCGTCTCTCGCGGCGGTTCGATCATGGCCAAATGGTGCCTGCACCACCACAAG
>JADFHH010000336.1 GCA_022567275.1 Pseudomonadota bacterium
TCAATATCTCGCTCAAACCTATCGGCGGCATCCCCGGCGACGCGTCGGCGGACCAGATGCGCGGCGTCGCCGATCTGGCAGAAAATTTCTCGCTCGATGAAATCCGCGTCAGCCATGAGCAAAATCTCGTGCTGCCGAATGTCGCCAGGCGCGATCTCTTTTCCGTTTGGCAAGCGCTGGTCGAGCATGGTCTGGCAGAGGCCAATATCGGCCTTGTCAGCGACATCATCGCCTGCCCCGGCATGGACTTTTGCACGCTGGCAACGGCGCGCTCGATCCCCATTGCCCAGGACATCTCAAAACGTCTCGGCGACATCGCGCGCCAGCGCGATATTGGAGATTTGAAGATAAAAATTTCCGGCTGCATCAATGCCTGCGGCCATCATCATGCCGGCCATATCGGCATTTTGGGTCTGGAAAAGCGCGGCGAGGAATATTACCAGATCACCCTTGGCGGCAGCGCCGATGAAAGCGCCTCCATCGGCAAAATCATCGGCCCCGGTTTTTCAAGCGAAACGATAACCGACGCGGTGGAGACCATTGTCGATACCTATGTCGGGCTGCGGCACAATGGCGAGACGTTCCTCGAAGCCTATCGCCGGGTCGGCGCGGAGCCTTTCAAGGAGGCGGTCTATGCCACTGCTTAGAGACGGACGGATTTCCCAGGACACCTGGATCGCGCTCGACGATGATGCCGGGTTGCCCGGCGAAGGCGACGTGATCGTCTCCTATGAGCGGCTGCAAAAGGACGCAGGCCAATTGACCGCCCGCAAGGGCCGCACCGGCGTGGCGATTGAAAACAGTGTCGATATGGGTGAATTGGCGGCACATCTGGCGCATCTCGATTTGATCGCGCTCGACTTTCCCGCCTTCACCGATGGCCGCGCCTATTCGCAGGCGCGGCGGTTGCGCTCGGAGTTCGGCTTTACAGGCGAGCTGCGCGCGACCGGAGATGTGCTGGCCGATCAGGCCGGGTTTCTCACCCAGGTTGGTTTCGACAGCTTCGAGGTGAAAAACGGGCTGTCCCTCGATATCTGGAACAAGGCCGCCCGCTCCATGACGCTCGCTTACCAGCGCGGTTATGACGGCGATCGAAAGACGCGGGATGCCGCATTATGACTTATGCGGTGACCGAGGCCTGCATTGAATGCAAATTCACCGATTGCGTGGAAGTCTGTCCGGTGGACTGTTTCTATGAGGGCGAGAATATGCTCGTCATCCATCCCGACGAGTGCATCGATTGCGGCGTGTGCGAACCGGAATGCCCCGAAGAGGCCATTGTCCCCGACACCGAGCCGGATAGCGAAAAATGGGTGGCGCTCAACCAGAAATACGCCGAGATATGGCCAAACATCACCGAGCACAAGGATCCGCCGGCGGACGCGGAAAAATGGTCCGGAAAACCGGACAAGCTGGAATATATCTCTCCCGCACCGGCTGCGTCTTAAGGGTGCTAACATGAGCGAGACACTCCTGGCTTCCCAAGCGCCCGGCACGGCGCGCACAGCCCCCCTGGTGGTGCGCTTTGCCGGCGATTCCGGCGACGGGATACAGCTGGCCGGCTTTGAGTTCGCCAAATCGAGCGCGGAAGCGAACTCCGATTTTATGACGTTTCCGGATTTTCCGGCTGAGATTCGCGCCCCCGCGGGCACCCTGTTCGGCGTCTCCGCGTTCCAGATTCAATTCGGATCGGAAGAGGTTCTCACCCCCGGCGACAAGGCGGATGTACTGGTCGCGTTCAACCCGGCGGCGCTCGCCACCAATCTGCAAAATCTCAAACCCGGCGGGGTGCTGATCGTCGATGAATCGCATTTCGATGCGCGCGGCCTCAAGAAGGCCAGGCTGGAGAGCAGCCCGCTCGAAGATGGAACGCTGGATGGCTATCAGCTCATAACTGTAGATGTGGTCAAGCGCACACTCGAAGCACTTGAAAGCCTTGATCTGGGACGCAAACCGGCGCTCCGGGCGCGCAATTTCTGGGTGCTGGGCCTCGTCTACTGGATGTTCGCCCGGCCGCTGGAGACCACCGAAAACTGGCTCAAGGCAAAATTCAAGAAAACGCCGCAAGTGGCCAGCGCCAATATCACCGCGCTCAAGGCCGGGCACGCCTATGGCGAAACCCTGGAAGTTTCAGCGTTTCCGGCACTCGCCGCACCGCGCATCGCCAGACACAAAGGCAAATCGAGCATCATATCGGGCGCCCAGGCCATGGCGCTGGGACTGGCCACCGTCGCGGCACTGGGCAAGCGCGACATTGTCTATTGCTCCTATCCGATCACGCCGGCATCGTCATTGCTGCACGCGCTTGCCCGTATTGAGGGCGGCGTGCGAACCTTTCAGGCCGAAGATGAAATCGCCTCTATCTCGGCCGCGCTCGGCGCATCTTTTGCGGGGTCTCTGGGCGTTACCGCCTCATCAGGCCCGGGGTTGTCGCTCAAGACCGAGGCGCTTGGGCTTGGCATCGCGGTGGAATTGCCGCTCATCGTGATCGACGTTCAGCGCGCCGGCCCCTCCACCGGCATGCCGACAAAACCCGAACAGTCCGACCTCGCCATGGCCATTCATGGCCGTCACGGCGAAGCGCCCTGCCCGGTGCTGGCCCCGGCCACGCCCGATGAGTGTTTCTGGATCATGATCGAGGCGGCGCGCATGGCGATTGCGGCCATGACCCCGGTCATTGTGCTCTCCGACGCCTATCTGGCGAACGCGGCGTCGCGCTGGGACGTGCCGGATGTCGACGCCATACCGGATATCGACTGGCCGGTGCACAAGCCCAATGGCGGCGAATTCCAGCCCTATTCCCGCGATGCGAAAACCCTGGCGCGGCCGTGGGTCGCCCCTGGCACGCCGGGACACGCGCACCGCATCGGCGGTCTGGAAAAGGCGCAAGGCAGCGGACATATCTCCTATGACCCGGCGAACCATGCGGAGATGGTGCGCATACGTGCTGAAAAGATCGCCCGCATTGCGGAGCGTTTGCCGCCTGTCGAGCTAGAAAACGGGCAG
>JADFHH010000337.1 GCA_022567275.1 Pseudomonadota bacterium
CGTACTCTCCGTCCTGTGCGAAGTTGTAGGAAAACGACACGCCGCCACGCGTTCCGATCGGAAGGCCGGCCACGTGCTCTTCCTGGGTGCGGTCCGCCGGCATGCGAATCACATCACTCTGCAGTGACGTCTGAGCGCCGCCGACCGCCAGCCGGCTGATCTTCTGCGCGGCGGAGATATATCGATCCAACAGAGCAGGGGGCAGGTCGCCTACCGTGACGTTGTCGAAGCCGTGGCCGCTTTCATCGGCGGGCAGGAGCGCGGCGGCATCGATGTCCAGACCCAAGCCAATGTGACCTTTAATCCTGGCCTCTATGTGATCAAGGATGGTGCCCTGACTTTTAGCTCGGGATCGACTGTAACCGGCAATGGCGTGACATTCTATTTCACCGGCATCAATACGCGTCTGACTGTCATCTCTTCCGCAACAGTCAATCTGACGGCGCCTACAGGCGGTATCTACGAAGGCTTTATATTCATTCAGGACCCTCTCTCCAATCCAGGCCAACTCACGGGCAAGCAGAACAGCATACAGGGTGGCGGCTCCATTAAAATCGTCGGAACCGTTTATTTTCCAACACAGCCATTGACGATCAGCGGGAATGGTAATTTCGGTATCAATTCTCCGATGATGCCCATTATCGTGGACACTCTCACTGTAACGGGCAATGGCGTGGTGACAATTCAGGTTGACCAAACTGCAGCGAATATGTTTCAGGATTTGCCCAAGACCATTGACGGCGCGCGGCTGATCAATTGAATTTGAACAGAGCGGCCTCAGATGGCGACGGGCGCTGAACTCCCGACTGTGTTCTCAATAACGAAGTTTTTTTGAGACGATTTTTCAACCTGTATGTTGCCTACAATTCAACTTTCATGCGGTGTCCGCTTTTGATGTTTTGGATAGCCCTCCGCCGGCATCGCGATGTGCCACATTGCGGTGGTCATTCAGGAACCGCCAATGACCGTTCATGGCACGAAGCAGTCGTTCAGCAACCACAATCGGAACGACTGCTTTGGGGTGCTAAGCGGAAGTTCAGAGCATCAATGTCTGCTGTTGGGGGTAAAGCGGACGGAAATTGGTCACCGTGTTTTCGGCTGGAGTTGACCCAAACCGGTCATCCACAACTATCATTCGGGCATCGACTTCGCGTGGTTTGTGAACAGTGATCGGCGCCATGCAGTGCACTTGAGTTGCCAGAACCAGACAGGTTACATTCGGACAGTGTATTGATTAAAAATTCGGCCGCGCCTTCGAGTATCGCATTAGCGTGCGTATAGCCATTTAATGGGGAACCGATGAACTTCCTTCAGCCTTACACCGCCCAACTTCTCAGCGTCCTGCGTATCATGTCGGGCCTGCTTTTTCTGCAGCACGGGACAACGAAATATCTCAGTTTTCCGGTTTCTGCGATGAACAACGCGTCGCCTATGTCGATGGGTGGTGCGGCCGGTTTGTTCGAACTTGTCGGCGGAGTTCTGCTCGTCATCGGGCTCTTCACACGTCCGGTTGCGTTCATTCTTTCGGGTTTAATGGCGGTCGCTTATTTCTTGGTACATGCACCGAAAGGCGCCTTTCCTCTGTTGAATGGTGGCGAACTTGCCGCTCTCTATTGCTTCGTCTTTCTCTTCATCGCCGCTGCTGGCGGCGGTGCCTGGAGCGTCGATCGTTTAAGGGGCCACGCTGAATAGCAGTTCGTTCGTTGCCTGATGTCATTTGCTCAGCACGTCTTTCCTAGTGATTCTGAGAATATGGGTAAGAGGTCTCCATATGGCACGATTCTGCCGGTTGTGGTCCTGCCCATGAATGGCTGCTGTCAGGGGTAGAACGGCCATTGGATGCTGCCACTTCAAATGCCATACCGGCCTACGGACCCCGGTGGAAACTTCTCCCAAAGTCACGCTCTCCGGTATCATTTTAAGGAGGCAGGTCAATCTGAATTATAGGACAGTGTTGTTGACATATTCCTATGGTGTGGTATTATATTACCGCAAATGGGCCACACGATATTCGGCCCCTCGATGCAGCAACAAGGGCAATCCAGATGCAGTGCAATGACACGATCCGTGTGCGCGTCCCCGAGCACTTGGCTGGCGCGGTCAAATCAGCAGCAGCGGCCAAATACCTTTCAGCAAGCGCCTATATCCGGCAGGCAGTAGCGGACCGGCTGGAGCGTGATGGCTTTTCTACGCAAGCCTTTCGCTGCATAGAGATTGAAACAAAATTCCAAAAAGGAAAACTAGAAATCTAGGCTAACAGGCATGGCTAAATTCAAAAAAGGCAAATCAGGCAATCCAAGCGGACGGCCAAAAGGGGCGAGAAACCGCCTCGCTGTCACCGTAGATGAATTGATGCAGGAAGACGCCGCAGAAATTATCAAGGTGGCGCTGGAAAAAGCCAAGGGAGGGGACGCGGCTTTCGTGCGGATCGTGATAGATCGAATTCTACCCCCGGCGAAAGACCGCCCCGTTACCTTCGATCTGCCGGAAATCAAGACGGCGGATGACGCGGGCGCGGCGAGCGGTGCCATCCTGCAAGCCGTCTCCAATGGCGAGGTAACGCCCGGTGAGGCCGGGGACTTGGTGCGCCTGCTGGACAGCTTCAGCAGTACCTTGGTGGCAACGGATATGGAGCGCCGCATTGCGGCACTTGAGAACCGGTGAGGCCGGGGCTTCCCGCGCCTGATAAGAACAGGGGATTTACAAGATATGCGAAGCAACGCGGGACAGACTGAGCGCCGGTTGAAAAAGCTGGAAGACGCGGCGGGGCCGCAAGAGCCACGGAAGATATTTCGGGTCATTGACGATCAGGCCCGCGTGGATGAACTCAAACGCCTCCACCCGGACGCCTTCATAATTCATCGTGTAATAGTCGATCCCCCGGTAAGGGATGATGACGGCAACATCATCACCCCCGCACGCTACGAAGAGAGTGGTGAACCAATAGAGCAGATACCAAAGGCTCAACTCTGAGAATGGTGTTTTGCTTCCGGCCGCCCACAAG
>JADFHH010000017.1 GCA_022567275.1 Pseudomonadota bacterium
CCCGGCCACCTTGCCGTGAACCTGGTTTGAGCCGATATGCAAAAACATGGCCGCGCGCATACACAGCCCCATAACGAACTCAGGATCAGCTTCAAGCGCCGCCTTGGTATGCTCGGCCGCCGACAGCCGGCTCTCCAGCGAATGGAAAATAGCGGTGTCCAATGCCGCGGCGGCATCATCGGAAGAAGTCGTGAGTTCAAGTCCGAACGCGTCTTGAGCCATGGGCAAACGTGATCCTTGCAAGCGCTCATCTTATATGAGATGGCGGCCAGGGCCGGAACCCCCGGCACATGAAAGAAAACATAACAACCAACTCTCATCATATGTGATACGTAATCATTGGTGATCGCAAGGAACTCCCATGACGCAAAAAACCAACGTCTGGCCGGATGAAATCCGCCTCAATTCCGGCAAAAACGAGCTGCGCGTTGCGTTTCAGGGCGGCCGCAGTTTCGACTATGAAGCCGAATATCTGCGGGTGATGTCCCCGAGCGCGGAAGTGCAGGGCCACAGCCCCGATCAGCGCGTGACCGTGCCGGGCAAGCAAGACGTCCTGATTAGCGCGCTTGAACCGGTCGGTAATTACGCCGTCAGGATCACCTTCGACGATGGTCACAATACCGGGCTTTTTTCCTGGGACTATCTCCATGAGCTTGGCGTCACCCATCATGTGCGCTGGGGTGAGTATCTGGATGAACTCAAGGCCAAGGGATTGAGCCGGACGCGTTAGGCGTTCATAAAGCGTCCATCACCTCGCCCAAACTCTTGTCGAGAATACCGGCAAGCTGCTCCACCTCGCTCCGGGATATGATGAAAGGCGGCGCCAGCATCACATGGTCGCCTTTCAGGCCATCGGCGGTTCCCCCCGACGGGTAACAAATCAGCCCGTTCTCGAAGGCGGCCGCCTTCAGGCGCCCGGCGATATTCAATTTTGGCACGAAGGGTTCTTTGGTGTCGCGATCGGCGACCAATTCCAGCCCGATGAACAGCCCGCGGCCGCGAATATCGCCCACATTGGCGTGCTGGCCAAATTTTTCGCGTAGCACAGCCATAAGCTGCGTCCCCCGGGAGCGAACATTGGCCAGCAGATTGTCCTGTTCGATGACTTTTTGCACCGCCAGCGAACCGGCGCACGCCGCGGCATGGGCCATATAGGTGTGGCCATGCTGCAGCACGCCGCTGCCCTTGACGATGGCGTCGGCGTTGCTGGTCGAGACCAGCAGCGCGCCGATCGGCTGATAGCCCGCGCCCAGACCCTTGGCGATGGCAATGAGGTCCGGTTCAACGCCGTCCTGCTCGCAGGCGAACAGGGTGCCGGTGCGGCCCATGCCGCACATCACCTCATCGAGAATGAGCAGCACGCCATATCGATCGCAGATGCGGCGGATTTCGCGGAAATAGCCCGGCGGCGGAGGTACGACGCCAATGGTGGCGCCAACCACCGTTTCGGCAATGAAGGCGGCCACCTTTTCAGGGCCGACTTTCAGGATCTCATGTTCCAGTTCCTGCGCGGCGCGAATTCCATAGTCCTCGCCGCTCTCACCGCTGCGCTGATGGCGATAGGCGTAAGCGGGAGAAATATGAGAGACAGTTTTGCTCAGCATCGGTAAATAAGTTTTTCGCCGTTGCACGTGATATCCAACGCTCATCGCGCCGAGCGTCGCCCCGTGATAGGATTGTTTGCGGGCGATGAAATGACAGCGTTTTTCTTGCCCGCGCTCGACATGCACTTGCCGGGCGACTTTGAGCGCGGCCTCGATGGCCTCCGACCCGCCAGACGAGAACACGACCCGTCCGAAATCTCCCGGCGCGCGCGCACACAGCCAATCCGCCAGCTCCTCGGCCGGTTCGCTGGTGAAAAAGCCGGTATGGGCAAAGGCAATTTTGTCGAGCTGATGCTTGATCGCCCGGATTACCTTGGGATGGCCATGGCCGAGGCAGGACACGGCCGCGCCGCCGGAGCCGTCGAGATAACGCTTGCCATTCGAATCGATTAAAAAAATACCTTTCCCGCGCGCGATCACGGGCAGCGGGGTTTTCGTTTGCCGGTGCAGAATATGCGATGTCATGGCGATGGATTTTTTTTACAATCAGGCGGCCCGCAAAGGGCCAGATCAACACTCTCACGATAGTCTAAAAGCAGGCTACCGGCAGCAAAAAATCATGTCTGGAAAAATGGATTTGCATTCCGGGCATGGGCGTTCTATCTGCGGCTTGCATCGATAGGTGAGTCAAACACACGGGAAGAAGATGACGGAACCCGATCAATCGGCTGCTGCGCAATCGTCCCGGCTTAAAAAAGAGTCGCTCGACAAGGACCTCACAAAAATCGTCCATGTCGAGGAGGCCGTGCAATCCGCCGCGCGCCGCCTTGCCGCGCCGGGAATGGCGTTGCTGTTTCTCGCCGTCGCCGGCGCCTGGTCCAGTATTTATATCGGCGTGCAGCCCAACTCCGTTTTTATCATCGTGGCGGCGATGCTGGGCGGGTATATGGCGCTCAATATCGGCGCCAACGACGTCGCCAACAATATCGCCCCGGCGGTGGGGTCGCGCGCCCTGACGCTGACGGGCGCACTTGTCATCGCCGCGATTTTCGAAAGCGCGGGCGCGCTGATCGCCGGCGGCGATGTGGTGACGACCATATCCAAAGGCATCATCGATCCTGAACTCGTTGCCGACAGCGAAACCTTCATCTGGGCGATGATGGCGGCGCTGCTCTCGGCCGCCTTGTGGCTCAATCTCGCGACCTAGCTCGGCGCCCCGGTTTCCACCACCCATGCGATTGTCGGCGGGGTCATGGGCGGCGGCATCGCCGCGGTGGGCTTCAATGCCGTCAACTGGTTCACCATGGGGAAGATCGCAGCTAGCTGGGTCATCTCTCCCCTGCTTGGCGGTCTGGTCGCCGCCGCGTTCCTCGCCTTTATCAAAATCAACGTGATTTATCAGGACGACAAGATCGCCGCGGCGCGGCGCTGGGTGCCGGTGCTGCTGGCGCTCATGGCTTCGGTGTTTTCCTGCTATCTCGTGATCAAGGGTTTTAAACGGGTCTGGACGCCCGATGCCGCCACCGTGCTGGCGCTCGGGCTTGGCATCTTCTTCGCCGCGCTGGCCCTTCTGCGGCCCTGGGTGCGGGCGAAATCAGAAGGCATGGAAAACCGCAACGAGTCGTTGCGCGCCCTGTTCCATCTGCCGCTGATTTGCTCCGCCGCGCTGCTGTCCTTCGCCCATGGCGCCAACGACGTCGCCAACGCGGTGGGACCGCTCGCGGCGATCCTGCATTCCGCCAGCTCCGGTGAAATTTCCGGCGCGGTCGAAGTGCCGCTCTGGGTCATGGTGATCGGCGCCCTGGGCATCTCGCTGGGGCTGTTTCTGTACGGCGCGCGGCTCATTCGCCTGGTCGGCGAGCAGATCACCCGGATGAACCCCATGCGGGCCTTCTGCGTCGCCTTGTCCGCGGCCATCACCGTCATTATGGCGTCGGCGCTGGGGCTGCCGGTCTCTTCCACCCATATCACCGTGGGGGCGATATTCGGCGTCGGTTTCTTCAGGGAATATTATACCAGCCATTCGAAACGCCGGCGGCTTTACGTAAAGACGCATACCCGGCATCCCGCGCCAGGCGCTCCCAAGGAAGCGCCCAGCACCGAAGAAGTACGCCGCCGCAAACTGGTGCGGCGCTCCCATTTCGTTGTGATCATCGCCGCGTGGCTGGTTACGGTGCCGTGCGCGGCCCTGCTCGCCGCGGGCATCTACGCGGCCTCGACGCTGTTTCGATAGATTTTTTGTTATCTGAGCCAGTGGCGCTGGCGGCAAAAAATGCCACTCTTTTATCCCGTTGGCCATCACCGCCCCGCCTCGTCGTTACCGCCCCCACCTCGTCGTACCGCCCCCACCTTTCGTCATTACCGGGCCTGATACCAGCGGCCTCTGGCTTTGACTCTTTTGGGATTCCAAAATCCTCGCTGTTGTGATTCAAGGATGGCAAAGGAGATTTCCGATGTCAGCCAAAATTGCACTACGCCCTGATTTTTCTGCCCCGCAACTTCGCAAGTTCGCTCAGCGATGCCCGGATAGCCGGCAAACCCGCCGGCTTCTGGCGCTGGCGGCTGCCTATGACGGCATGAGCCGGAGGCAAGCGTCAAAGGTCGGCGGCATGGATCGCCAGACGCTGCGCGACTGGGTTCACCGGTTCAATGAGGCCGGACCCGACGGCCTGACCAACCGCCTGGGGCCGAAGCGAAAGCGCCGCCTGAGCGAGGCGCAGATGAAGCAGCTGGCCGAGATCGTCGAGACGGGCGCCGACCCATGCATTGACGGGGTTGTCCGCTGGCGGCGGGTCGATCTGAAACGCGTGATCGAGGAACGCTTTGGCGTGGTCTATTGCGAGCGCACGGTTTCCAAGCTGCTTGTGGCGCTGGGCTTTTCCTACATCAGTGCCCGGCCGCAACATCCCAAACAGGATGAACGGATCATCGAAGCGTTTAAAAAAACTTCGAACGCACCCTTCAGGCGCATATAGCTCACCTGCCGGCCGGTACGCCAATCGAGGTTTGGTTTCAAGATGAGGCCAGGCTTGGCCAGAAGAACGGACGGACACGCCTGTGGGCGAGGAAAGGCACACGTCCCCGCCTGCCCGCCGACCAGCGCTACCAAAACGCGTATCTGTTCGGCGCCATCTGCCCGAAACAGGGCAAGGGCGCAGCGCTCATGCTGCCATGGGCCAACACGCAAGCCATGCAGTTGCATCTCGACGAGATCAGCAAGGCGGTTGCGAGAAAGGCCCACGCCGCCGTCTTCATGGACCGGGCCGGATGGCACACGACGGGCAAACTCAAAGTACCGGAAAACATCACGATTCTCCTGCTGCCATCACGCTCGCCGGAGCTGAACCCGGTCGAGAACATCTGGCAATATCTGCGCGCCAACTGGCTCTCGAACCGCGTCTTCGAAGACTATGACGCCATTCTGGACGCCGGATGCGAGGCCTGGAACAGGCTGATCGCCCAACCGGAGACAATAAAATCAATCGGTATGCGGAAATGGGCGCATATGGGTCAATGAAAAGGGCCGCTGGTATTATTCGGTTGAGAAAATTGAACCCGCAACCTTCGCCACTTCATTGGTATTGATGCGGTGAAGCCGGCGCGGATTTTGCGAGCCGTCATTCCATGTGCCGGTCAGCGTTATGCCCAATTGAAGGCCGCATTGCGAAAACAGGGCATCGAGTTCATCGTCACCGGGAATCGCATCGTCGCGTCCATATGGATAAGAGGCCCAGCGCGGCCGCTGGCCCGTCGCTTCTTCCAGGAACGCTACATTGGTTTCAACATCCGCGATCAGTTTTTCGCCAAGCTTCGAGAAGGGTTCGTGGCGATGACCGTGAACGCCCACAATATGCCCCTGTTCAGTGAGCTGTCCGAGTTGATCCGCGTCCATATAGGTTTCCGCGCAAAAGGCGCGCTCGTCAATTCCCCGGTTCGACAGCATTTGCGAGGTGGCTTCGTCGACGAGTTCTGATGGCAGGACGAAGTTCAGGGCATATTTGAGCCGGCCGGCCTCAGGCGAATCATAGATATACATCTGCTGGGCTGAGGCGGCCCAGTCTTCGCCGCCGGTGGGGCGAAGCTCGCGGGGGATGGCGGTATAGAATTCTTCCGCGAAAGCTTCTGGCTCGGTATGCGCTCTCAGCCAGTGTATCTTTTGAACCGTCAGGGCACGCCCTTCGAGAGCCGGTCTTGAGCAGGCAAAGAAAGCGCAGCGGATGCCTGCCGGATTGAGCACTTCGCAGGCGGCGCGCCATTGATCGGCCAATCCGTCGTCGAAAGTCAAAAAGACGCTCCGGCGGGGCAGAGGACGTCCCTCGAGCACGAACCCTTCGACCTCCCCGGAAGTGGCGAAATGGAAATGGTGCCGGAGCCATTCTACTTGCTTGCCGAAGGCCGCGGGCGCGAGAGGGTGAATCCCGGGGTGCGCGTAGGCGTCCGGATCGCGGATATAGTGATAGTTGATGAACAGGAGTCTGGACGAGTCGGCTTGCGTCATTTTCCGGCAGTATTCCTTGAGAGGATAGTTTCCGGTGCTGGCAATCAGAAGTATCCGTATTCTTGCATAACTTTCTTATCGAGAGAAAACTCTTCCGCGAGTTCGAGATTACTATCTTTGAAAAATTGGCAAATCATGGTTTTTTCTTCCTCAGTAACAGCAGGAATTCGTATCAGCAATGGATCGGCCAACTTCGGATTAAATCTACTAAATATATCGTAAGTTAATCCACGAATTGTAGTGTGATCGTATTTTTTAACAACCAGCTTATTGACTTCTTTTCTGGTTATGTTGAGGTGAGTATGGCCCAGATTGTCTTTGATATCACAAGCGTCAACGTTTATGGCCTTTCCAAACTCAGCACTGAAACGGTCCTGATTGCTGACAAAGTCTTCGAAAAGAACGACATGGACATTGCTCTTGCCGAATACCCTGGCATACGCCGCCGCGACATCGTGGAAATTGAATATTTTTCCCTCACCAGACCAGTTGTCTTTCACATGGTAAGCCAGGAAGGCGGAGAATGTTTTCTTCTCCTGTCTCCGATACGTCGTAATGTAGTAGGAGGGAAGCAAATCTTCTTGTTTTCTAATTACAAGAAGAACCTTTATCTGGTCGGCCTCTGACAAAAAATATTTCTGCAATTTTTCCGGCGCGGCGATGTAATCGCTAAACCTCTCATGCTGCATGAACAACCCTTCCGACAACAGATTGACTGCGCTATCAGACAGTTCGCCAAGAAAATTCGTTCTGTAGTCGTTGCCATCGAGGACGTGTCTGAACCATGTTTTATACTCTGTCTTGTTTTGTTTCACTCCGTAAAAGTCACTCTCCCATGCGCGCCCCAGAAAATGGATCAATTTCTTTTTGTGAAGTTCCAGAAACAAGCCGTTTTGCAGGCTGGTGCTTGCCGCCTTGGGATAACCAACGTGTAGTAAAAGCTTTTTCATCGTAGCACCCGGCTTTGCGAAGCCGTCCAGGCATTCGCTCTGATATTATGGGTTCTCTCATTCAACCGGCATCCCCCAAATGAGATGCCAATAGCGGTATGATGGTCGATGTTCGGAGGCACTACACCCTTTAACCCGGAGAAACGCGGCGCGGCTGAAGCATCGTGGCCCATCGCAAGAGTTGCGGATTATGGCCGCTTCCATTATAGAGCTTCTCCTCGTGTTGAAATGCAGCAATTGCCGTGAGCGATTGATGATGAAACCGGTCAGGAAACCGTAGCCGAGCGGCAAAGAATAATATGTCTCTCCACAAACTGTTGTTTGTCATGTTTCGCGAGCTTGCGCGTTTGCGCATGTACCGGCTCTGCGCAATGTTGCTGCATATCACCTCGCGCCCGTTACCCCGTCCGCTAAGCGCTGATCGAGGCAGCAAAAATAAGACCAGAGTGCTGGCGCTCACACGGGACGGATTCGATCAGGACATCGCCCAGTGTTTCGGGAATGAGAACTCCTTCGAGGTACTTCGCGCCCCCCGCTCTGTCTTCAAAGGCATGGCCGCCGCGATTCTCTCTCCGCAACTCGATAATAACCGCTACATCACCGGCGATCCGGAAATCGAGGCGACAAAGGTGGACTATTACAAATTTCTTGAAAAATTCTGGGAGCATTTCCAGTTCATACGCCCGGTCGATGCGGTGATGTCAGGTAACTTTTGTTATTACGCCGAACGCGAATTCGCCTCTGTGCTGGAAAAGGAAGGGACGCCGTTTGTGGTACTGCACAAGGAAAATCTTAAAAGCGCCGGGCGTATTGAATTTTTCAAATCTGTCTATGTGGATCGGCGCGGACATTTCACCGGGCGCAAGATTCTTGTTTACAACACTATCGAACGCGATCTGCAGATCGACAGTGGTGTGGTTGATGACCGGCAGGTCACGGTCACCGGTATGTCGCGGCTGGATGGCGTCCACCAGTGGCGGGCGGAGCATGCCGGGCGGCCGGCGCCTAACGGGAAGGAAAATCGGCGCAAGGTTCTGTTCTTCTCTTTCTGGACGAAAACCGGATTGCCCCGTCTCCAGCGCAAGCCGGCGGCAGGCATTGCGCGGAATTTGGAAGATGTGCCGAAAAAATGGGATGGCCTGGAGTGGGAACAGCTCTGCCGCGACTCACACCAGGCCATGATTGAGCTCGCCCGAAAACGTCCTGATCTTGACGTCATCATAAAATCAAAAGGCCGCCGCCGTGAGATGGACGTCATGTATCGCATGCTTGGCGGCAAGGATTACGGGTTCCCTCCCAACCTGAACATCCTGATTGGCGGGGATCCGTTCCAAAGCCTTGTCGAAAGCGATGTGATCGTAGGGTTCAATACAACCGGGCTGCTCGAAGGCATCGCCGCGGGCAAGCCGGTGATCGTGCCCTTGTTTGCCGAAGCGCTCGATCCGGCAATGCAGGACTTCCTCATCGACCTCGGCGATGCGGCGGAATATGCCAGCAGCCCCGGCCATCTGATAGAGATGATTTGCCATCATATCGACGCCCCGCGGCAGCTCGTTCCCGAACAGTTGAGCCCTGGCGCTCTGAAATCCCTCAGGAAGTGGGTCGGCAACGACGATGGTCATGCCAGCGCGCGTGTTCTTGAAGCTGTTCAACGCGAAATCGGCCGCCCGGCCGCGTGAAACGAATCGATTTCAGGGGCTGGATTTTCCCGTCACAGAAATAACGGATTTTATTTCCCTGTTTCGCACCGTCCCGATGGCCAGCCGTTTCCCCTTGACTAGTGCGATGCACGTGGCCATTAGAATCCACGCTGGTCAATGTGTCAAAATCAGAAAACAATAAATCGGCATGGTCGCGAAAAAAGAGTTCCAACTCGCCCGGGACGCAATTATTTCGGCCCGTAAAGCGTCGGATTTTCTTGCCGGCTGGCTGAAGCATAGCGCGATCCTGCCGGATCGGGAGCGGGCAACGTTTGAACATTATTACGGTAATTTCGATACGCTCACTTCCGAGCGCATGCGGTGGGCTTACGATCAGCAGCTCCAGCAAGCCACCGGACTGGTTCGCGGCAAACCTGGACTGAAGCTTCTGGAAGTCGGCTCGGGTTGCGGTACCGAGAGCCTCTGGTTTGCGCTCAACGGCGCGGATGTAACCTCTATCGATATCAAGACGGATCGCCTGGCGACCGCACGGGCGCGCAACAAGCTGATGGAGGGGTTCACCGGCGGCAAGCTGCGGTGCAGGTTTGAAAAGCGGAACCTGCTCGAAATGGAGGGATCGGGCCGTTTTGATCTCATATGGGTCCAGCAAACCTTCCATCACCTGGAGCCGCGCGCGCAGTGCGTTCAGGCAATCAGCCGCCTGCTCGCACCTGGCGGGTCGGTCGTCATATCGGAAGTGAATGCCTGGAATCCGCTGATACAGCTGCTGTTGCTGCGCCGGCGCGGGTTTCAGACCATTTGCCATTTCGAGGATGAAGATGGCCGGCAGGTGCCCTATGGCAATGAGCGGATTCTCACCGCGCCCCGGCTCAAACGCTGGTTTCGGGATGCCGGGCTCGGCACAGCACAGGCCAACTACTACCGGGTCTTGCCGTCGCATCCGGTATTCGACAGGTTCGCCCGCGTCGAGCGCCTGATTTCAGGATCGCCGATTGTGCCGCTTCAGACTCACTATAATTTTGTGGCGCAAAAGCCGGCGTAGGAGATGCTCTAGGCGGCCGGGGTCGCGTTTTCGATGTGGCGGAATGCGTCGCCCAGGCCACGCTGCGATACTGCGTCGCGTATGGAGTCTATCTCTTCGGCGGCAAGCACGCCTCGCCATATGCCGACGCGGCCGGTTTGCAGTGGCTGGCTGAGACGTTCAAGCGTCTTGCTGGACTTGCCCGTAATTGCCAAAACCTTGTCGAAATCGTCGGATTTACCCGCAAAGGCAGCGACTTCCTCCGACCATGGCTCGTCCAGGAAATCGAACAGTATTCTGGTGGTTTTTTCCGGCTCGCTCACGAGGGTCTCGTAGCGGAACTCAAGATAGCGGTCCAGGCTCAGATCCATGGTTTCGCGAAACCGTTCCACAGCACCCATTATGTCACACCAGCGCTCGGTAAACTCCGGGATGGAATCCCATTTCTTCGCCTGGCGCATCGACGCGTAAATATCTTTTGGGTCGCGCACGATGTGGACCACTTTAGCGCCGGGCCAATTGTTGAAAATCCGGTCGAGGTGGCAGACATTACCGGGCGTTTTCTCTGCCCAGCGCGGCTTGCCGGACCGGGCCGCATAGCGGCCGAGAATGGTGGAAAGGAAGACGTAGACCGAAGCACTCTCTTCAGCGATCCTGAGAACCTCGTCATGGCCGAAATCATAGAATTCAGCAAACCATTTGGGTCGTTGCTGGGTGTTTTCACTCTCGGCATCGTTCAGATCGATGTCGAACCAATAGGTCTCGAGCCCGCTGGCGATATTCGGGTGCTGTCCGATCATTGCGCGTAGAAGAGACGTGCCGGATTTGAACATCCCGCCTATGAAAATAGGTCCTTTGGTCATGTTTGCGGTTCTTTTTGCAGAAGATATTCAGCCAGTTCCAGATCGAAGGGCTCGTCGATATTGACAATGGGCCGATCGATGACGACCGCGACGCAGTCATCGCCGATCACCGCGCCCTCATCGATCACCGCGTTTCTGGTTGCGGCATAGCATATGCCGTTGCGGAAATAGTAAGCGGGTATGGTCTGGCGGATGGTGTGTTTTGCCCCATCGGGATGATAAAAGCCGATCTTGCCGTCCGTGACCGTGAGACATTTATGCGGCGTGAAATGTGCTGGCGCGGGACTGACTGTCGCGGCGCTCTTATGGTTGCCGTCAAGTAACGCATCCACGGTCGCGGTAACTTCTTCCGCCCTTCTCAGCGGAGAGGTGGGCTCCAGCTGAATCGATAGCTCGAAGCGCATGCCATAATGTTCTTCCGATGCGAGCCAGGCGTGCCGCCACATGTCTATCGATTTGGCGAAATCGCCAGCCAGTTCATCAGGCCGCATGAAAGGCACATCCAGGCCATGGGCGCGTCCCTCGCTGGCGATTTCCTCATCGTCGGTGGAAAGGACGCGGGCATCGAGCCATTGCAACGATTGTGCGAGCTCGCCTACGCGGCCGACCAGAGAAATCCCGCCGACCTTTTGTAAATTTTTCCGCGCTATGCCCTTCGATCCGCCGCGTGCGGGTACGACCGCCAGAACCGTGTTTTTTTTGAACGCCATAAAATCCTCTACGCCTTCAGTTGCACCGTGCGTCCTTCGCGGCTGGCGCTACGCGCGGCCTCGATAACTTTCAGAACATTCACCCCGTCTTCGATCTTGCACGTCTTGACGGGAGCGCCGTCTATCGTGTCGAGGAATTCCTTGGCCACGGCAACGAACATGTCGTTGCGCTCGCACGCATAACCCTGCGTCTGCCACTCCTGCTCCGCCTTGAGACCAGTGGCGATTTGATTGGGGTCGGCGGACCAGAAGATGGTGCCCTGCGACCCGATAAAGCGAATGAACTTTTCATGCGGCCGGCCAAACAGATCGAGATGCACCGTCACCCTGGGACCATCGTCATAGGAGAAAAGAAGATCGACATTGTCGTCACTGTCTATCTCCAGATCGCTGATCTTTTCGATCCGGCCTGACACATCGCGCGGCATTGCGAACAGCCACACCATGATGTCGATCCAGTGGCTTTCGTCCAGCAATGCGCCACCC
>JADFHH010000338.1 GCA_022567275.1 Pseudomonadota bacterium
TCGAAGGGTTCTGGGGACTGGCGAAGGTGAGGCTCTCGAAGTTCAAGGGTCTGCCAAAACATACCTTCCACCTGCATCTCAAGGAAACCGAATGGCGCTACAATCATCGCCATTCCAACAAGTATAATACCAACGGCCCCTTTGACTGACTCACTTTTGGGGATTCCCAAATTGTCCGAAGTCTGTCTCACTGGCTTCAGAAACGAAGGAGGCAGGCATGGCAGTTGCAATCGAGATCACGCGACGGGATATGGTTCCGGCGCAGTTGCGCACAGCGGCGGGGCGGGCCAGGGATGGGCGGGTGGCGCGGCGGATGCTGGCGGTTGCGCTGGTGCTGGAGGGAGTGGGCCGCAAGACCGCGGCGGAGAGCTGCGGGATGGACCGGCAGACCCTGCGCGATTGGGTGCATCGCTACAACGGCGAGGGGCTGGCGGGGTTGGAAAACCGGGCCGGTGCCGGACGAAAGCCTCGGCTCAACCCGGAGCAGAAGGCAGAGCTTGCGGCCTGGGTCGAGGCCGGCCCCGATCCAGAGACAGATGGCGTGGTGCGCTGGCGGCGCGCCGACCTCAAGCGGCGGATCGAGGCGGCGTTCGGTGTCGTGCTGCATGAGCGCACGGTGGGCAAGCTTTTGGCGGCGCTCGGGTATCGTCGGCTCTCGGTGCGCCCGCAGCACCCCAGGGCCGACCCCGCAGCCCAGGCTGCGTTCAAAAAAACTTTTGCGATGCGGTAGCGGAGGCCCTGCCCGAGACAGCGCGGGGCAAGCCGCTTGAGATTTGGTTCCAGGATGAAGCCAGGATAGGCCAGCAGGGTACGTTGACAAGGGTCTGGGCAAAGCGCGGAACCCGTCCTCGCGCAGTGCGCGACACCCGTTACGAATGGGCCTACATATTCGGCGCAGTCTGCCCCGAGCGCGCCACCACCGCCGCGCTGGTCCTGCCTTACGTCAACACCGAGGCAATGAACCTGCACCTGGCCGAGATCGCCAAGACCGTGGCACCCGGCGCCCATGCGCTGCTGGTGCTCGACGGCGCCGGATGGCACGGCTCAAAGGGCTTGATCCTGCCGAACAACGTCACGCTTCTGCCCCTGCCGCCCTACGCCCCCGAGCTCAATCCCATCGAAAACATCTGGCACTATCTCCGGGCCAACAAGCTCGCCATTACCGTGTTCGACGGCTACGCCGACATCGTCAACAAATGCTGTGATGCCTGGAACTTCTTCGCGAGCGACCCCGAAAAGGTCGCGTCAATCACCAAACGAAGCTGGGCAAAGGTCAATCATTAGGGCCGCTGGTATCACGCATGATGACCTCGACAAAGGCCTCCGTGTTCGGGCCGATCCGGGCGGCCTGTCGGCGGATGCGTTCCGGCGTCCAGTCTGACCGGAACCGATGGTTCGCGGGCATGTGGTCACGGTGGGTGGAATGCTGGCGATTGCCGGATGTGCGCTGATGCGCCGCCACGCGCTGGCCCTTAAAATATACCTCTACGGTGCGTGCGGTGATCCGCACCCACAGCTTTTGCTTCAACAATTGGTGCGGAACAGAGTAATAATGCCGCCCAACATCAATGTGGTAATCCAGCCCGGCCCGGCACTGCTTCCACTCGGCGTAAACGTAAGGCTCTACCGGCAGGGGCTTCAGGGCTGGCCTGTCCAGCGTCTCAAACAAATCCCTGCGACTGGCCCCCAGATGCCGGGTCACTTTCCCGTTCAGCTGATCCAGCAGCGGGCGGATCGCAGCGTTCAGTTCATCGAGACTGAAGAAGCGCTGGTTGCGCAGGCGTGCCAGAATCCAGCGTTCGACCAATAACACAGCCGCCTCAACCTTTGCCTTGTCCTTGGGCTTCCTTGGCCGCGCTGGCACAATGGCCGTGTCGTAATGGGCTGCCATATCGCCATAGGTGCGATTGATGGCAGGTTCATAGAAGCACGCTTTGGTCACACCGGCTTTCAAGTTGTCCGGGACCACCTGCGCAGGCACGCCGCCGAAGAACCCAAAAGCCCGCACATGGCTGGATATCCAGTCGGGCAATGATTGCGTCCAGCTGGCTTCGACGTAGGTGTAGCTGGACGCTCCCAGCGTGGCGACAAAAAGCTGCGCCGTTCTCACTTCGCCGGTCTGAGGGCAGACCACATCCATTGTGGCCCCGGCATAATCCACAAACAGACGCTCACCGGCCGGGTGACGCTGGCGCATCACCGGCGACAGCTTGCCCTCCCATCGCGTGTAAAGCTCACAGAACCGGCTATAGCCATAACCGTCGGGATGGACGGTCCGGTATTCTTCCCAGAGCAGGGAAAGCGTCACGCCCTTCCGGCGCAACTCGCCATGCATATAGGCCCAGTCTGGTTGCGGATGTGAACCACGCACATCACCAATCGTGCGTGGAAACAGCAGCCATTCAAGATCGCCATCACTCAGATCAGCGGGCAAAGGCCAGGACAGGCCAGCCACATCGGCACGGCGCAAATAATCCGACACGGTTGCCCGCCCCAAAGACAGGCTCAGCGCCACCTGACGCCCTGATAATCCATCCGCCCGAAGTCGCAGGGCTTCTCGTATCTTCCGCATCGGCAATCTCTTCATTCGGCTCCCTCTCGCTCAAAAAGAACGACAGGGTAACCGCGTTAAGGATCGCCTCGCGGCAGCAATATCTCAGGTGAAATCAGGGTGGCCGGATGCCCCGGAATCCCCGGCCGGATCAAATCGGTATGGGTGGCCGGATGTTATCGGAATCACTGGCCGGATCACCCCGGAATGGGCAGACAGCACAATAGACCCCATTTTCGTTCGAGTTAATTTAAGAACGGTGGGTTGCGGACATTCGCCGCGTCCGCGAAAATTCTGGCCGACTGCATGCAAGCGGACATTCATTGTCAAGTTGACTCTATTATCAACTGCATAGGCGGACCGGATTCAGCCGACATATACCGACTGCAAATTCTTGGCCGCAATCGATAGAGACAGTCGTCCGCAAGAGGGAGATTTAGTGATGGCG
>JADFHH010000339.1 GCA_022567275.1 Pseudomonadota bacterium
GATCACGTCGTACAGACCGAAGTGTTCGGCGTACGCCTTCAGGTATTCGAACACCTGGGTGTGGTGCGGAAACGCGGGATATTATCCTGCCGCGGACGGCTCTTCGTCTCGAAAGTTACCACCTTCTGGGGTTGCGGCGTTGATTTGTGCATCTTCACTTTGGTGCGGAAAATCGGCGCCGGTGTCCGGCTATCGGGCAAATGGACGCTGGTCGAAAAATCCGCCCCCCCCAGCTCCGATGAAACCGGCTTGTTCGAGCTTGCGGTCCGCAGTTCGCTTGCCCCGCCGCTCCCGGCGCGCGATTTATCCGACAGCGCCAGTTTATTCATGCCCACAGCCTCATAGGCACGCGCCCGGCCCAGATAGGCTTTGGCGCGATCGGCGTGCGCCAGCCCCTCGATGAACAAGGCGTTGGTAATATCCGCGATGGCATCCGCCGGACGGCCTGTTTTTTCGTTGGCGATGCCGCGCTGGTAGAGCGCCTTGGCGACCTGCACATTTGTAAGATCGCCAGATTGCATGGCTTTGGTGAAATTGCGCGCCGCGACCTTGTACTGACCCTTGGCCAAAGCAGATTCGCCGGCGCGCAGCAGATCACCGCCCGGGGCCTGTTTGCCAACGCTCTGGGCCAGCGCGGCGCCAGCCCCAAGCACAAGACACGCGCACATGGCAACCAGTGCAATGAAATATCTCATTCTCCTCATATCCGGACTATATCAGACTCTTGATCATGCCACGCGGGTTCATACGTGGATATGACATATCCTCAAACAAATGATTCAGGCGAAAACGGGGCCGGAATTCAGTCCTATTCCACCGTGACCGATTTCGCCAGGTTGCGCGGCTGGTCCACATCGGTCCCCAGGAACACCGCGGTATGATAAGCGATCAGCTGCATCGGTAACGCATAGATGAGCGGCGTGGTAAATGAATGAACCGCGGGCAGTTTGATGGCCGCCATGAGATCACACCCGGCCGCTTTTTCCTCCGCATCGCTCAGGAACACGATCCGCCCGCCCCTGGCAGCGGCTTCCTGCACATTGGACAGGGTCTTTTCAAACATCGCGTCGCGCGGCGCGACCACCACCACCGGCATGGTCTCGTCGATCAGCGCAATGGGTCCGTGTTTCAATTCCCCCGCCGCATAACCTTCTGCGTGAATGTAGGAGATCTCCTTCAGTTTCAACGCGCCTTCAAGGGCGATGGGATAATTGACCCCGCGCCCCAGATAGAGGACGTCACTGGCCTTCGCCAAGCTGTGTGCAAGGGCGTCATATGTGCGCCCATCGCGCAAAATTGCCGACATATGGCGCGGCACCTCGGACAGCGCATCGACAAGCTCAATTTCCGTTTCCTCGCTGAGAGTACCGCGCGCCCTCCCGGCGGCGATTGCAAGACAGGCGAGAACAGAAAGCTGGCATGTGAAAGCCTTGGTGGAGGCAACGCCGATTTCCGGGCCTGCGAGCGTTGGCAAAACGGCATCGGAATCCCGTTCGATAGACGATTCCCGCACATTGACGATGGACACGATAGTCTGACCCTGCTCGCGGCAATAGCGCAGCGCCGCCAATGTGTCCGCCGTCTCGCCGGATTGTGAAATAAACAGCGACAGGCCGCCCGCCTCCATGGGCACGTCGCGGTAGCGGAATTCTGACGCCACATCGATTTCCACCGGCAGCCGCGCCAGCTTCTCAAACCAGTATTTGGCCACGAGTCCGGCAAAATATGCGGTCCCGCAGGCTGAAATAGATATCCGATCAAGAGATGAAAATTCAAAAGGCATATCAGGTAGTTGCACTCTTGAGTTGGCAAAATCAATGAAGTTCGCCAGTGTGTGGCCGACCATTTCAGGCTGTTCATGGATTTCCTTGGCCATGAAGTGGCGATGATTGCCCTTGTCCACCATCAAGGCGGAAGCCACGGATTTTTGCAGCGGCCGCTCAACCGCCGCGCCCTGGCGGTCGCGAATGGCCAGCCCCTCGCGGGTCATCACCACCCAGTCGCCGTCTTCCAGATAGCTAATGGTGTCGGTAAAGGGGGCCAGCGCAATGGCGTCCGATCCCAGATACATCTCGCCATCGCCATAGCCCACGGCGAGCGGGCTGCCCTGGCGCGCGGCGATCATCAGGTTGTCATGATCCTTGAAAATGAACGCCAGTGCGAACGCGCCCTCCAGTTGGCCGAGGGCGTGCTGAACCGCGACCGCCGGATCATGGCCCGCATCCATTTCGCGGCTGACCAGATGGGCAATGACTTCCGTGTCGGTATCGGTTGAAAATTCAACGCCTGCCGATTCCAGCTCGGAGCGCAGCTGCTTGAAATTCTCGATAATGCCATTGTGCACGACCGAAACGCGCGTCGTCATGTGTGGATGGGCGTTGGCTTCGGTCGGTGCGCCATGGGTCGCCCAGCGCGTATGGCCGATGCCAAGCCGCCCCATAAGCGGGTCATCGGAGAGCCGGGCCTCGAGATTGTGGAGCTTGCCTTCGGCGCGGCGGCGGCCCAGCTCGCCATTTTCAACCGTGGCGACGCCGGCGGAATCATAGCCGCGATATTCCAGCCGTTTCAGAGCTTCCAGAAGTTGCCCTGAAACCGGCTCCTTGCCCAGAATTCCGACAATTCCACACATAGCAAATCCCGCCCCTTGGCCTGGTGGATCACACTCGCTTACCTAGCGATACGCAATATGTCCACGCAAATCACATGCTGTTACTTTTTGTTGCCCGGCTTAGCGGAGGCGGCACGCTCTCTGCGCGCCCGCATTTTAGCCGCCCAGCCATCACGCTGGTCGAGCGGGGCGCGAGTCACGACCAAAGCATCGGCGGGCACGTCTTTGGAAATCACGCTTCCCGAAGCGATATAGGCCCCCTCGCCAATCTTGACCGGCGCGATGAGCGCCGTATTCGAGCCGACAAAAGCCCCCTTGCCAATGTCGGTGCGGGGCTTGGCGAAACCGTCATAGTTACAAGGGATGGGTCCAGCGCCGAGATTGGC
>JADFHH010000340.1 GCA_022567275.1 Pseudomonadota bacterium
GGCATATTTCTGCCGCCGCCACAGGGCGTAGGCCGACAGGGCGATAAAAAATGCCAGCGCCGGGAACAGCACATAGTCCAGCCAGCCAACAACAGCCGACAGACCCACCACGCCCAGCAAAATGACCAGGATCGGCGTGAAACAGCACAGCGCCGCGATCACGGTGCCGATCAGGCCGGTCTTCAATAAAGCACTATCCGTCATTTCAGCTTCCTTGTTTCGTGATCGCCGAGGGAAAGCCCGCATTGGCCGTTGCGGATGTCAGCGCGGCAATGCCGGTTTTGGCGTCGTCATACTTGACGACGACGGACTCTTCCGCGAGCGACGCCCTGGCGCTGATAACGCCCTCAACTCCCTTCAACGCGGCCTCGACCTGATAGGGGCAAGACATACAAGTCATGCCCTGGACATCCAGTTTGACGGTCTGCTCGGCAGCGAACGCCGCCGTGCAGCTTAGAATAAGCGAGAGAAAACCCGCACCGATCAGACGTTTCATTTTCATCTTCTCCGCAGTTGTCAGACGTAAAGGCTCATGTGAAACGGCGGTGACTCAAGGCAGATATGGCACGATCAGGGGAAACCAGTAGGGAAATGAAATTGCCAGGATGACGAACAAACTCGCCATCCACAACGAGCCACGAACCACTTTGCCGGGCACGACGGGCCGCGCGCAAACCGCGCCATCCGCACCGGCACGTTTGGGTTTCCAGTAGACGAGGTAGAAGCCATAGCCGAGGAAAGCGACCGTTAGGACAATGATGACCGGCTGATAGGGCGCCAATGCCCGCAAATTCGCCATCCATGCCCCGCTGACGCCAGCGACCGTCAGCGCCAGCGGCAAAATGCAGCAGGACATGGCGGCAACAGCGCCAAGAATGCCTCCGGTGGCGATAACCCCCTGCTGTTTCTGGCTCTCTCCCGCTGGCGCTATCTGCGCGGTGGCTTCGCCGGCGAAATTCCTGGTAGTTTCAGGCATGCGTGCTCATGCTCCTTAAAATCAGCCATCCATGCTAATGTAAGACCTGTAGGTACTACAGCTTCAAGGGCTATTCTCCATGGCTGAGATCACAGCTTCGCGAGCGCTGCCGATTGGCGAGGCCTCGCGCCGCACCGGCGTCAATATCGAGACCATCCGCTATTACGAGCGCATCGGCGTCATGGCGGACCCGGCGCGCACACAAGCGGGCCATCGCGCATACACCCTGGACCAGATAAAACGCCTGGCATTCATCAAACGCAGCCGGGAACTCGGGTTTAGCCTCGCCGAGATTCGCGCCTTGCTCGCGCTGGTTGACGCAGGCGGCGCTACCTGTGCCGAGGTGCATCACATGACGACGGAGCATCTCGCCAATGTCCGGCACAAAATTGCCGATCTGCGCGCGATGGAGCGCGTCCTGAAGGATATGGCTGCCGAGTGTAGCCGCGGGGACGTTCCAGAATGCCCAATCATCGATGCGCTTTTCGATGCGGGTAACGGCAGATAGGACTGCAAGAGATGTATTGGGTTGCCGTCTATGCTGGCGCCGCGATTGCCGAAATCGCTGGGTGTTTTGCGTTCTGGGCCTGGCTGAGGCTGGACAAATCCGCATGGTGGGCGGTTCCTGGTGTGCTGAGTCTGATTGTCTTTGCGCTGCTGCTCACACGCATCGACGCCGCGTTCGCCGGGCGCACCTACGCAGCCTATGGCGGTGTCTATATCGCCGCCTCCCTAAGCTGGCTGTGGCTGATCGAGGGGCAACGGCCAGACCGGTGGGATTTGATAGGAGCAACCGTCTGCCTATTGGGCGCCGCCATCATCCTGTGGGGGCCAAGACCAGCGTGACCCTAAAACTGGTTGGTCATGGAATGGGTTTTCGATGTCTTCGGCTTAGCTTCGATCCAGTAGCTGGACCCCTTTGTCCGCTTGCGCCGTAACGGGTCGCGCACCAGCTGCATGATCAGCCCGAAGGGCAGAATCGCGACGAGGAACATCAGCCCCAGAATAACCGGATTGACGATCCTGTTGAGCACGAGCGAGAAACGGAACCACGCCAGATTGAGGGGCCGTAACAGTGCGGGCGCCGCGAGGCTCAGGATGACAAAGGTGAGACACAAGGCGGCGCAAACCGCCAGCACCGTCATATCGCGCCAAAACACCGCCCCGGCGATTGCCGAAACGGCGGCGAACACCAGGCCGGTGGAGCGCTCGGACGGCGGCGCTGGCTCCGGCTCGGCATAGGACTCGTGAAAATCCGTTGGCATGCGCCCTATTGCGATCGCAGTTTTGGATCGAGGGTGTCGCGCAGGGCGTCGCCGAACAGATTGAAGCCGAACACGGCGAGCGAAATGGCGATGCCGGGAAAGATCGCCACCCAGGGCGCGCTTTCGGCATATTCTTCCGCGCCGCCTTGCAGCATCAGACCCCAGGCCGGGATCGGCTCCTGCACCCCCAGCCCCAGATAGGACAGCGAGGCTTCCAGCAGGATCGCCTGGCCGACAAAGGCGGTGATCATGATGAGAAACGGCGCCATGACGTTGGGCACCATGTGGCGCATGATAATGCGCGAATTGGAGAAGCCGTTGGCGCGCGCCGCGTCGATATAGGGAATCTCGCGGATCGCCAGAGCGCTTGAGCGAACCACCCGGGCGCAGCGCGGGATAAAGGGAATGGTGATGGCGATGATCACATTCTGAACGCCGGTGCCGAAAATCGACACCACGGCCAGCGCCAGAATAATCAGCGGGAAGGACATCATGATGTCCATGAGGCGCTGAAAGATCAGATCGAATTTGCCGCCGTAGAAAGCGCTGGCGACGCCGAGAATGAGACCCGACGTGGCGCCGACAAACGCGGCGGTGAAGCCAACGAACAAGGCGGTGCGCGCACCGTAAATGATCCTGGTCAAAATATCGCGGCCGAACTGGTCCGTGCCCAGGAGAAATTCGAAATTGGGCGCGGTGAGCATGTTCGCGAAATCATTGGACTCCGGATCGTAGGGCGT
>JADFHH010000341.1 GCA_022567275.1 Pseudomonadota bacterium
CACCGATGCCGGTGGCAATAGCGCCGAATGCGTCGCCGTCAGCAGAAGCGCCGACCGCGGTGCCGCCAGGGGAGGCTGCCGGGACAATCGCCTCGGAGCCGATCGCGGTCGAGAAGTCGGCGAGCGCGAAGGCGCCGAAATTGCCGCCGCCGACCGCCGTGGTTTCAAGGCCAAGGGCATCGGAATTATTGCCGACCGCGAGGGAACGCACGCCGGTCGCGTTGGCGCCATCGCCGCAGACCAAGGCGCTGGCAACCGACACGCTGGCGCCGGAGGAGAGCACACATTCGACCGCATTCGCCGGCGCCGGCGCCGCGGCGGTGAAGGCCACGCCCAAGGCCGCCGTCAGCGCCAGCGCGCTCGCGCCCCCCAACAGCCGCGCCGGCCGGAAAATCGGCCGAACGTTGCCCGCTGTCATTGCAGTTTGTGCATTCTCTTGTTGCCTCGACATAGTCAAAATCCCCCGAAAATCGCAACCAGCCCCCGCGAGAGGGCAGATTCCCTGATTGTGTTGTAAACATGTCTTGCGCAGGCTTACCGTTAAGGCGAGCAAAAGCGCCACTTTGGGAGTCAGATTCTCAAACACCGTGTTATTTTTGCAACGGTTTTACCGGTTGCCGCCTCACCCTGGCCCTCACCCCGGCGGGAAGATGGAGGATGGGCGCGTTACGGTGCGCTTCAGGGTGAGGGGAAAAATAATGTCCCGCAGGCTGGCACGAGCAGGCCAATGTGAGAATAAAGCAAACTGTTCCCTGAATTGAAACAATGGGATCATATCACCGCATCGGCGGCGAACTGCAATTCCGCCAGACGGGCATAGACGCCGCGTTGCTTCAGCAGCGCATCGTGGCTGCCCTCCTCCACGATACGCCCGTCCTGCATCACGAGTATCCGGTCCGCCTGCCTGACGGTGGCGAGCCGGTGGGCGATCACCAGCGTCGTGCGTCCCCTCATCACGCGCTGCAGCGCGCTCTGTACCGCCCTTTCGCTTTCCGCGTCCAGCGCGCTTGTCGCCTCGTCGAGCAACAGAATCGGCGCATCGCGCAGCAGCGCCCTGGCAATGGCGATACGCTGGCGCTGTCCACCCGAAAGCGTGGCGCCGCGTTCGCCCAGATGCGTGTCATAGCCTTGCGGCAGGGCGCGGATGAATTCATCGGCCAGGGCCAGCTTCGCCGCCGCCCGGACCTCTGCATCGCTCGCCTGGGGCGCGCCATAACGGATATTTTCAGCTGCCGTATCGGCGAACAGGGCCATATCCTGGGGCACCAGCGCCATGCGCCCTCTGAGGGCAAACAGATCGGCTTGACGCGCGACAACGCCATCCACCAGCACCTGGCCTTTTTGCGGGTCGTAATAGCGCAGCAGCAGGGCGAAGATGGTGGTCTTGCCGGCGCCTGAGGGACCGACGATGGCCACCCTCTCGCCTGGAGCCACCGCGAACGAGATATTCTCAAGTGCGGGCTTTTTCGTGCGCGCGGGATAGGAGAATGAGACGTTGCGAAACGCGATTTCGCCGCGCGGCGGATCGGGCAGCTTTCTGGGCCGCGCGGGCGACGCGATGCCGGGCGTTTCATCGAGCAGTTCGCGCAAGCGTTCCGCCGCGCCGGACGCCTGCTGAATTTCGCCCCAGACTTCCGATAATTCGCCCATCGCGCCGGCGGCGAACACGGCGTAAAGCACGAATTGTCCAAGACGCCCGCCCGACAGCGTGCCGGCCAGCACCCCTTGCGCGCCAATCCACAAGATGCCGACGGTGCCGGCGAACACCATAAAGATGGCGATCGCGGTGAGCCCGGCGCGGGCTTTCATGCGCGCGCGCGCAGCCTCGAACGATCGCTCGACGGCTTGCGAGAACCGCGCAATCACGCCCTTTTCATGGGTAAAGGCCTGTAATGTCTGGATTGCCGAGAGATTTTCTCCCGCATAGGCGCTGGCCTCGGCCAGGGTATCCTGGGCTGTGCGCGACAACCGGCGCACCACCCGGCCATAGGCGATGAGGGGGAGCATCACCAGCGGAATCAACGCCAGGATAAGGGCCGAGAGTTTGACGCTGGTGACGAACATCATCGCCACCGAGCCGATCAGCATGACAAGATTTCTCAGCGCCTGGGATACGGTCGAACCCGCGGCGGCCTTGATCTGGGTGGTGTCGGCGGTGAGCCGCGACATCACCTCGCCGGAGTGATTGATGGCGAAAAAGGCCGGGCTGAGAAGCGTGAGATGGGCGAACACATCGCGCCGCAAATCCGCCACCACCCGCTCGCCGATCCAGTTGACGGCATAGAAACGCGTGGCGCTGGAAATGGCGAGGACGGCGCCGATGACGAGCATCATGGCGAAATAATTGTCGATGAACGCGGTATTTTCGCTGGAGAAACCGAAATCGATCATCCGCCGCACGCCGATGGGGACGGCCAGCATGGCCATCGCGGAACCGAGCAGCGCCACCAATGCCAGCGCGACCATCGGCTTGTGGCGCACCACATAGGGCCACAGAGAGGCAAGCGGATGCAGCGAACGGCGCGGCTTGCGCGCGCCGCTGGCGGGCGTGGAATTTTTAGCAGCTTTTGCTCTTGGGGACACGTTGCAAGGGGCCGGTTCTGAACTTCACGCGAAATGCGTGGCGAACATGCCCGAGCATGATAGACAAGGCAAGCTAAGCCTTTTCTCTTGCCCCCCTTGGCGGAGGCGCCAGCAGCTGAGCTCAATCAGACCCGGTAGAACTCTCACGCTCCGCCGGCGCGGTATTATGAATACTCTCCGCTTCGCTTCGGGCAACATCCAGCATATAGGATAGTGATTTGAAGCCGCGCTGATGCGCCATCTCTTGTAGGCTTTCAATCATATCGACCAAATAGGTTGCGACGGCCTCGCGTTCCGCGCGGCGTTCTGTTTCGCGGGATGAACCGGCGGTAATGTGATCCGCTGTTCGCCGGTCTTGCCGGAAACCTCAGAGAAACCAGCAACTCGCCCGGCT
>JADFHH010000342.1 GCA_022567275.1 Pseudomonadota bacterium
CGACAATGTGACGGTTGAGGTCGAGCTGATCGTGCCGATCGCGATGGAGGCGCAACTGCGCTTCGCCATCCGCGAAGGCGGCCGCACGGTGGGCGCCGGCGTGGTCGCGGAAATAGTTGAGTAGGGGAGAGGTGAAAGCCGGACGCGCCCCGTTCTTGATTTGTTACGGGTGATAACGAATATCGGGATTTATTGCGCGCGGCTTCAGGACTAGGAGTGTAGCTCAATTGGCTAGAGCACCGGTCTCCAAAACCGGGGGTTGTGGGTTCGAGTCCCTCCACTCCTGCCAATTGGCCGGGCTGATGATCGACGAATAGGAAACATGGCGAAAACCAATCCGAGAGAATTCATCGACCAGGTGCGGGCCGAGACGTCGAAAGTGACGTGGCCGACGCGCAAGGAAACCGGTGTCACCACCATCATGGTGATGATCATGGTGTTCTTTGCCGCCCTGTTCTTCCTCGGCGCCGATACGGTGCTGAGCTGGATTGTCGGACTGGTGCTTGGGCGGTAAGAGGCGAGCGAATGACGAAACACTGGTACATCGTGCATGCCTACTCGAATTTCGAGGGCAAGGTGGCGGAGAACATCAAGGAACGGGCCCAGGCGGCGGGACTGGAGGACCAGTTCGAGGATGTGCTCGTGCCGATGGAAGAGGTTGTTGAAATGCGCCGTGGCCGGAAGATCACCACGGAGAGGAAATTTTTCCCCGGTTATGTGCTGGCGAAAATGGATATGAACGACCAGACATATCATCTGGTCAAGAACACCCCCAAGGTGACCGGGTTTCTCGGCTCCGCGCAAAAGCCCGTCCCGATCACCGAAGATGAGGCGATGCGAATTCTGCAGCAGGTGCAGGAAGGTGTTGAGCGGCCCAAGCCTACTATTTCCTTCGAGATAGGCGAGCAGGTGCGCGTCGCGGACGGGCCATTCGCCTCATTCAATGGACTGGTGGAAGAGGTTGACGAAGAGCGTGCGCGGCTGAAAGTCGCAGTGTCTATTTTTGGCCGGGCGACGCCGGTCGAACTTGAATATGGTCAGGTTGAGAAACTCTGATCGCGTGTGCGGCTCAAACAGGGACTAGAAAATGGCCAAGAAGATAGCAGGTTATTTGAAACTTCAGGTGCCCGCGGGCCAGGCGAATCCATCGCCGCCCATCGGCCCGGCGCTGGGTCAGCGCGGTCTCAATATCATGGAGTTTTGCAAGTCGTTTAATGCGGCGACCCAGAAACTGGATCAGGGCGCGCCTATTCCCACGGTCATTACAATCTACCATGACAAGTCGTTCTCCTTCGAAACCAAAACGCCGCCCGCGTCCTATTTTCTTCGCAAGGCGGCAAAACTGGACAAGGGCGCTGTAGAGCCGGGCCGGGAGATCGTCGGCAATGTGACGCAGAGACAACTGCGCGAAATCGCCGAGTTGAAAAAGCAGGATTTGAACGCCAATTCGATTGAGCAGGCGATGAAGATCATCGCCGGGTCGGCGCGTTCAATGGGCCTTCAGGTGGGGGAGTAGAGGTGATGGCGCGAGCAGGAAAACGTATCGGCAAGGCGCGCGAAGCCGTTGATCGCAACACCGAGTATCCTGTGGAACAGGCGGTCAGGATTCTCAAGCAGGTGGCCAACTCCAAATTCGATGAGACGGTCGAGATCGCGATGAATCTGGGTGTTGATCCGCGTCACGCCGATCAGATGGTGCGTGGCGTCGTGGCCCTGCCCAACGGGTCCGGACGCACCATTCGCGTCGCGGTGTTCGCCAAAGGCGACAAGGCGGATGAGGCAAAGGCCGCCGGCGCCGATATCGTAGGCGCCGAGGAGCTCGCGGAAACGATACAAAAGGGCAAGATCGAATTCGATCGCTGCATTGCGACCCCCGACATGATGCCGCTGGTCGGCAAGTTGGGCAAAATACTTGGTCCGCGGAACCTGATGCCGAACCCGAAGGTGGGGACGGTGACCGCGGACGTCACCGAAGCGGTCAAGGGCGCCAAGGGCGGCGCGGTCGAATTCCGCGTCGAGAAAGCGGGAATTCTTCATGCCGGTATAGGTAAGGCCAGTTTTTCCGAGAGCGCTCTGGTTGAAAACATCAAGGCGTTTACCGACGCGGTGGCCAAGGCCAGACCCACCGGAGTCAAGGGTGTATTCGTCAAGCGTGTCACCATCAGCTCGACCATGGGGCCGGGTTTGAAAATCGAACAATCGAGTCTGAGAGCGGTTTAAGGAGAATTTTATCTGAAATTTTGGCGGCGGTTCGCGCCGGCGCCAGAAAACAGGCTGAAAAAGCATCTGATTATCTCTTTTCAGCCTGAACCTGTCCGAGATTGCAGGTGTCGCATTTTAGCGGCCTAAGCCGTTGGTTACGGGCCAGCATGAGACGGGAGACAGACACAAGGACAAGGGCTTGCCAGCCCGAACTTTGGTTTGAACCTCGTAGGCGCGCTGCTCCCTTGATTTCAAGGGCGCGGGGCGGACAGGCAAACGAGCGCCATTGATTAAGCGTTTCGGCCTTGCCGGCCGGATGCGCCATCGGTGGCAAAGTGAAACGCGGGAGACCGGAACCAATTTGACCGGCCCCGCTCAAGCTTGGAGAGAGCAGTTGGACAGAGCGCAAAAGCGTGAACTCGTCACGGCGCTTCACGAGGTTTTTTCGAATACGGGGGTGATTGTCGTCGCCCACTATTCTGGCCTGACGGTCGCTGATATGAACGAATTCAGGAACCGGGCACGCGATGCCGGGGCCAAGGTCAAGGTCGCGAAAAACCGCCTCGTCAAACGTGCGCTTGAAGGGACCGAAGTCAGCGGAATCACGGATTTGTTCACAGGGCCAACCTGCATTACCTATTCCGATGATCTCGTCGCCGCACCCAGGGCGGCCGTCAATTTTGCCAGGGAGAACGAGAAACTCGTGATCCTTGGAGGCACCATGGGCGCGAGCGCTTTGGACACCGATGGCGTGAAGTTTCTTGCAAGT
>JADFHH010000343.1 GCA_022567275.1 Pseudomonadota bacterium
GCCTGGAAGCGCGGCGACATGCTGGGCGCCGCGCAACGATTGTCGCTCGCGGCTGTGCTCACCGCACTCGGCATCATCGCCGCCTATGCGCTATCGGGGCGCGGCCCCTGGCTGGCACCGCTGGGAATTGGGCTGGGCATCTGGGTCATTGCCGGGGCGCTGTCCGAAATTTCCTATCGGGCAAAGCTGTTCCGCGCCTCGTGGCAGGAAACCTTGCGTCGTTTTCGTAACCTGCCGCGTTCCGCCTATGGCACGACATTCGCTCATATGGGCGCCGGCGTGCTGGTGCTGGGCGTCGTCGCCACCAGCGCCTGGCAAAGCGAGAAAATCGTTTCCCTGAAACCGGGCGAAAGCGTGCAGATTGCCGGATATGAGTTGCGCTTTGCAGGCGTAGCCCCGGCGCAAGGACCAAACTACCGTGAAGAGACCGGCTTGCTCATCGTCAGCCGTGACGGCGAAGAAATCACTCGTTTACGGCCTGCAAAACGTCTCTACGACGCGCCGAAAACGGCGACCACCGAAGCGGGTATTCACGCCTCCTGGACGGGAGATCTGTATACGGTGCTTGGCGATCAGCTCAAAGACGGTGCGTTCACCTTCCGGTTATATTTCAATCCGCTGGTGCGGCTCATCTGGATTGGAACATTGCTCATGTTTTTCGGCGGATTTCTTTCGCTGTCGGATCGCAGATTGAGGGTGGGAGCGCCAAAACGCGCCCGCGCCGCCGCAGCGCATCCCGCGCCGGCGGAATAGGAGAGTGGGTCGCGTCTTCATATTGCTATGTCTGGCATGGCTGCTGAGCGTTCCGGTGAGCGCGGTCGAGCCCGATGAAATTCTGAAAGATCCGGTTCTGGAGACGCGCGCCCGGACACTCTCTAAGGACTTGCGTTGCCTGGTTTGCCAGAACCAGTCGATAGACGATTCCAATGCGCCGCTGGCAAGAGATTTGCGCATCCTCGTCCGCCAGCGCCTGACCGCAGGCGACAGCGACGCGCAAGTGATCGATTTTCTCGTCGCGCGCTATGGCGAGTTCGTGTTGTTGCGGCCCCGTTTCGCGCCACATACGCTGGCCCTTTGGCTGGCCGCGCCGATCCTCCTGCTGATATCGATCTTTGTAGTTTTCAGAGCTTCCAGACGCCGGTCGAAAGAGCTTGCGTCCGCCCCAGTGAAGGGTCTCAGTGCAAAAGAAAAACGCGAATTGAAGAAACTGCTAAAGCAGAGCTGACCCACGCTCGGCCCTTGCCGCACTCCCCCTCCTCCCCCATCTAAGGCTGGTGAATACATCTCCCTCCCCAAGGAGCCGGCCCATGTCCAGATCATTCCAAAAACTCACCTTCCCCGGCAGCTCCGGTGAAGCGCTTTATGACCCATAGGGGAAATCTTACGAAAGTTTAATTCCCCGGAAAGCTTCGTGTAATACGAGACGCTGTATATATATCAGACCATATGGCCATGGGCGGTTCTCAGGCGGCACACGCTGCTCAGGCTGGTTCCATATCTGTTTCAACAAGAATTGAAGATTTGAAAAAGGTGATCCTTATGACCGATCCTGCAACTGCTCCCTCCAGGTTGCGATTTGCTAAATCTCTCTCTAGCAACAAGAAACCGCTGGCATTCGCATTGGCTGGCGCACTTGGCATGGCGCTGCTTGGCAGTGCGCTTGTGCCCAACGCTCCGCTGGCGATATCCCAGTCGAGCGCGGCCCAGAACACACAAGTGACGCCATATGCCGGCGCGCCGGTGAGCTTTGCCGATCTGGTCGAGAAGGTTCGCCCCGCCGTTGTCTCCATCCGCGTCAAGAATGGCGCCAAGCGGCGCAAGTTCAGCCGGAACAAACCCGAATTCAATATACCCGATTTACCGGATGATCATCCTCTGAACGAGTTCTTCAAGAATTTTCGCAAAGGCAATCCGGATGGAGAGCACAGGGGGCGTCCCAGGCTTGCACAAGGCTCCGGCTTCATCATCTCCGAAGACGGCTATGTGGTGACCAACCATCACGTGGTGAATGATGCCAGCGAGATCAAAGTCACCATGGATAATGGCGACGAATATGACGCCGAAATCATCGGCACCGACGAACGCACCGATATCGCGCTGCTCAGGATCAAGTCCAACAAGAAGTTCCCCCATGTCGCGTTCTCCGACAAGAAAGCGCGCGTTGGCGACTGGGTGCTCGCGGTCGGTAATCCCTTCGGTCTAGGCGGAACCGTCACCGCGGGAATCGTCTCGGCGCACAAGCGCAACATCGGATCGGGGCCTTACGACTATCTGCAAATCGATGCCGCCGTGAACCGCGGCAATTCCGGCGGTCCCTCGTTCAATCTCAATGGCAAGGTGATCGGCGTGAATACCGCCATCTTCAGCCCGTCGGGCGGCAATGTGGGTATCGCCTTCGCGGTGCCGGCGAAGCTGGTCCAGTCCGTCGTTGCCCAGCTCATGAGTGAAGGCAAGGTGTCGCGCGGCTGGCTTGGCGTGACCATCCAGAGCATCAATGAGGACCTCGCCGCGAGCCTCGGGATCGATGAGCCCAAAGGTGCGCTGGTGACGCGGCTTGCCGACAAAAGCCCGGCCGGAAAGGCCGATATTCAGGTCGGCGATCTGATCGTCGCCGTGGACGGCGATAAAATCGAGAACTCGCGCGATCTTGCCCGCAAGATAGCAGCCTATGCACCGAAAAAGGATGTGAAGGTCTCTGTGCTTCGCGATGGCAAGACGCGTGATATTCGCGTTAAGCTGGGGACCTTTCCCGGTGCGAAGAAGCTGGCCGCGCTGAGCCGGGGCAAACCGGCCGGCGAGGAGATGGAAGACCTCGGCCTGGTGCTGGCCCCGGCGCCCGGCCGCGACGGGTCGCGCGGCGAGGGTGTTGTGATCACCGATGTCGATCCCGACTCACAGGCCGCGGAAAAGGGCCTCAAGGCGGGCGATATCATTCTTACAGTCGCCGGTGATGAGGTCAGCGAGCCGGTC
>JADFHH010000344.1 GCA_022567275.1 Pseudomonadota bacterium
AGCCAGGGCGCGACGCCGCCCGCCCCGGCCATGACAAGAATACGCGCATCCCGGCGCGACAAATACCGTGCCCCCAGCGCGCTGTCGGCGGCCGTCTTCCAATAGGTGAGTTCGGTTGCGTCCAGGGCGACCTTTGGCGCGCCGCACTTCACGTCAAACAGAACAATGACCGCCTGGATGGCCGGCAGTCCCCGCTTGTCGGGATTGTCCGGTACAATGGTGACGAGCTTGGAGCCCAGATATGTGCCGCCATCATGCGCCGAGCGGATCAGGTAGCGGTTCGTGTCCGGGCCGATCAGGCCTTCGGTAATTTCCGGCCTGGGGCCTCTGTGGCCGGCTTCGAGCGTATCGATGAGGGCGGCGAGATCGAGGCCGGCGCGTAGTTCTTCTGAAGCAATCCAGCGCAACGCGGCTATCTCACCCGGCCGGGATCGGCGGCGGGAGATGATGCCTGAGCTTCGATCTGTGCAATCGCATCCTCGACCGCATCGAACACCAGAAGCGTTGAAGCGTGGCGCGCCTTGAATTCCCGCACCGGTTCCAGCACCTCCAGATCGCTCCACTTGCCGTTCGGCGGCGGGCCACCGCGTTTGAGCATGTCGCGCATCACCGCCCCCACCTCGCGCAATTCATCGGCGCTGGCGCCAATGACGTTGCGCGCCATGATCGAGGAGGCCGCCTGACCCAGCAGGCATGCCTTCACGCTCTGGCCATATCCGGTGACCACGTCCTGCACCATGTTCAGATCGACCGAAACCGTGCTGCCGCATAATTTGGAATGCGCGCTCGCGCTGGCTAGCGGGTGCTCAAGCCTGCGGCCAAGCGGAATGTTCGCCGCCAGCTCCAGGATGCGCGGATTGTAGATTTCGTCCAGTACGGTCATAAAACGGCTCTTGAACCTGCGATGCGGACCGGCCCTTGCGGCAACCGGCCATGAACTATATATCCTGCAGCGACTGCCGCTGTCGGCTAACGCGAATTTCGATTATAATATATCTACATGGTTTTAGACAAAGGTATGGTGGAGTTTATAAAACTTTCACCGGCGCCCGGCGGAGAAGGAATGTGATGGACGCTGTAGTCAAGAAAATACCCGTGGCCGGACCTAAATTGGGAACCGGTCCAAATGTCATTCGACCTGACCTCGCAGCGGCCGAAGAGGCTGTCCGCACCCTGATTGCCTGGGCCGGAGACGATCCGGACCGTGAGGGATTGCAGGACACGCCAGAGCGCGTGGTCAATGCTTATCGCGAATTCTTCAGAGGCTATGAAGAATGCCCGATCGAAGTGTTATCGCGCACTTTTGATGATTTGGGTGGATATGACGATATGGTCATGCTGCGCGATATCGATATTTACTCCCACTGCGAGCATCACATGGTTCCATTCATCGGCAAGGCGCATGTCGCTTATATGCCCGACAACGCCGTGGTCGGGCTCTCGAAGCTGGCGCGGGTTGTGGAAATCTACGCGCACCGTCTGCAAACACAGGAAACCATGACGGCCCAGATTGCCCTTACGATCGACAAGGTTCTGAAACCGCACGGCGTCGCGGTGATGATCGAGGCGGTTCATCAGTGCATGTCGCTGCGCGGCGTGCAGAAGCCGAATGTGGCGACCATCACCACACAATTCACCGGCATCTTCAAACAAGACCAGGCGCAACAGGACCGGTTTATTATGCTGACCCGCGGCACGGGTAATCTAGCTTAGCCTTGTGATTATGTCCGACACGCCATTCGCCAAACGCATCAGCGTCGAACAAATCGAGGAAGGGTGCGAGCTCGCGCCCAAATTCGACGAACACGGTCTTATCGCCGCGGTCGCCACTGACGCTAAGAGCGGCGATGTGCTGATGCTGGGCTATATGAATGCCGAGGCGCTGGCCAGGACAATCGAGACCGGAGAGGCCCACTATTGGAGCCGCTCGCGGAAAATTCTGTGGCACAAGGGCGCCACCAGCGGTCTGGTGCAAAAAATCGTCGAGCTGCGCATAGACGACGACCAGGATGCCGTCTGGCTGAAAGTGAAGGTTGCCGGCTCCGGCGCGTCATGTCACGTCGGTTACATGTCATGCTTCTATCGTTCGATACCGACCGGCGACAAACCGACGCCGGAGATCAAGCTCGAATTCCAGGAAAAATCGAAAACGTTCGATCCTGACGAGGTCTACGGGGACGCACCGAACCCCACGAAGCTATAAGCTTCTTGCCTGACGGGACCCAAACCGGGGCGCGCCCTTAACTCCGCCTTAAGCATGCTTATTCAGTCCGGCTTAAGCACCCTTATTTATATTGAATCCACGGCTGGGCGGGGGATCGCCGCGCCGTTGGGCTTACTCGCTTGTGAGGTCCCCAGATGGTGCGACAATGACGAATGCCAGAATAGGCGTAGCTTTAGGCGGCGGTGCGGCCCGCGGATGGGCCCACATCGGTGTCTTGCAGGCGCTGGAGCAAGCCGGACTGTCGCCCGACATCGTCGTCGGCACATCGATGGGTTCGGTTGCCGGGGGGTGTTATGCCGCCGGTAAACTCGACGAGCTTGAAGTCTTCGCAACAAGTCTCACCCGGCGCCGTATTTTTGGCCTGCTCGATTTCAACTTCGCGGGCTCGGGGCTGATTTCCGGACAAAAGCTGTACCAGGAACTCGACGAACATCTGAAAGACGTCCGCATCGAGCAAATGGACAAGAAGTTCGTCGCCGTCGCCACTGAAATAAAAACCGGGCACGAAATCTGGCTGTCCAAGGGTCCGCTCGTCCCGGCCATGCACGCCTCCTACGCGCTGCCAGGCATTTTCCGGCCGGTCAAGATCAATAATCGCTGGCTGTTCGATGGCGCATTGGTCAATCCGATCCCGGTTTCCGTATGCCGGGCTCTTGGCGCCAACATTGTGATTGCCGTCAATCTGAACTGGGATTTATACGCCAAGGGGGCGGTGATACCCGATCAGGACGCCTACGCCGAAGCG
>JADFHH010000345.1 GCA_022567275.1 Pseudomonadota bacterium
CCAGTTGCTCAAGTGTGTAGCCCATCGCTCCGGTCCTTAGCTGATTGTAACGCTAAGGATTGATTGTATCGAATTGCACCAGAGAGGTCGAGCGAGCGATGGCGACCTATTGCCCACTTGACCAGCCGCATAGCGATCGCTCATTTATCTCAGGGCATATGTGAACGCTTGTGAAGCCTTAATCGACGCGGCTGGAGGGACAAATGAAAATCTGCATTTTTGGCGCCGGGGCCATCGGCGGCTACGTCGGAGCGATGCTCAAGCAAGGCGGCGCCGACGTCTCGCTGATTGCGCGCGGGGCGCATCTCGAGGCGATCAAAAACAACGGCATCAAGGTCGTTTTCAAGGACAAGGAACTGGTCGAGAAGATGCCGGCTACGGACAATCCGGCTGACCTTGGCCCGCAGGACTATGTGATCGTTGCGCTGAAGGCGCATCAGGCGTGGGAATCGGCGGATCAAATCGTGCCCCTGCTCGGCCCGGACACCGCCGTCGTCACCATGCAAAACGGCATCCCGTGGTGGTATTTTTACGGTTTCAAAGGTCAGTATGCGGACCTTCAACTGCAAAATGTGGACCCTGACGGCAGGCAGTGGCGCATCATCGGTCCCCAGCGCGTCATTGGCGCCACCGTCTATCCGGCGAGCGAGATTATCGAACCTGGCGTGATCCGCCACATCTATGGCGACAAGTTCGGCTTTGGCGAGCCGGACCGGAGCGAAAGCGAACGGGTCATGGCGCTCATCGAGGCGTTTGAAGCGGGCGGACTGAAAACGCGATTCAATCCCGAAATCCGCAACGATATCTGGCTCAAGCTATGGGGCAATCTGTGCTTCAATCCAATCTCGGCGCTGACCGGAGCGACCCTCGATATCGTCGCCACGGATGCGGGCACCCGTTCGGTCGCCCGCGCCATGATGGAGGAAGCGGAAAAGATCGCCCGGCGCATCGGCGTGCATTTCCGCGTGGATATCGAGCGGCGCATCAACGGCGCGGCGTCAGTGGGGGCGCATCGCACCTCGATGCTGCAGGACCTCGATAAAAAGCGCGCAATCGAACTCGATGCCCTGCTTGGTGTGGTGCAGGAAATAGCGCGCATCGTCGATGTGGATACCCCGGCAATCGATACGGTGCTGGCCCTGACCAAGCAGATGGGGCGTGTGGCAGGCGTCTATCCGGTGTTCCCGGAGCCGGAAGAAGAGGATGACTCCCCGGCTGTCGATTAGGCAGCGGCGATTAATAGCCGCGCTTCACATCCACCACATTTTCCAATGCCTCGCCGCGCTCATGGCGCGCGACCTGCGCAAGCACATAGCGGCACAGGGCGCGGCTATAGGTGATGGAGGCATTGTGCGGCGTGACGATGACGCGCGGGTGCGCCCAAAACGGGCTCGAGGCGGGCAAGGGTTCTTCCTCGAACACATCCAGCGAGGCGCCCCACAGATCGCCCGCCTCGAGCGCGCTTAGAATATCCGCTTCCACCTGCAGCTTGCCGCGCCCGGCATTGATCAGCACCGGACCCGGCAGCTGGCCATCCCGGGCCAGTCCGGACAACAGCTTGGCGTTGAGAATGCCATGGGTGCCGGGCGTGTGCGGCAGCATGCAGATGAGGATGTCGGTGCGCGCGAGGAAGGGCTTTAGCCCGTCCTCCCCGGCGAAACATGTCACGCCATCGCTGCGTTTCATCGACCGGCTCCAGCCGGCCACGTCGAAACCCAGCAGGTGCAGTTTTTCCGCCGCATTGCGCCCCAGCACGCCCAGCCCCATCACCCCGGCGCGGGTTTCACTCGCACAGGGCTGGGGCCACAGCTCCTGCCATTTCCCCTGCCGTTGCAGCGCGGCATATTCCAGCATGCGCCGTTGATGCATCAGCACATGCAAACAGGCATATTCGCCCATGCGCATGGTGAGATCGGGGTCGACAAAGCGCACCAGCGGCACATCGGGAAGTTTTGGATCGCCCAGCACATGTTCCACCCCCGCGCCAAGGGAAAAGATAATTTTCAGATTGGGCAGGGTGGCGAGAACGCCCGGCTCCTGCTGCCACGCAAGCGCATATTTTATGTCGGATAAATCTCCCGCGTCCGGCCACACCCGGACATCGAGGGTTTCATCCAGCTCTGTCAGCACGTCCGCGTACTGGCCGGGGTCCGGCATGCCGGAAAGGACGAGAAAGGTCATGGGGTCAATATGGACGGATATGCCCTGGGTGTTTAGTGAAAAATCGGGGGTCCGCTTGTTTTCCACCATTACAGAGTTTTGGAGAGACCGTCACGGAGGTAATTACTCACCCCCCTTGCCAAATCGATCTCGTCATATTCTCCGGTCACTTCACCGCAAAGCCTTGCGTCCAACCTGGTTTGACAATGCGGGCATGTGTCCGGGAGGTGATCGATCGTTTCCCCGGGATCGCCGGCGAGGGTGCGGAAATGCCCCTTGTGACCAAGCCTGGCGCCGCCCGGCCTGGCGCTCTCCCGGCGCGCCTTCTTGTCCAGCGATGGCTGCTTGGACGAGGCCCCCCGCGTCCCGCCGATGCGCAAGCTTTGGATGACCGAAGACCATCGCATGGGCATGTCCGACGCCCTGTCGCTGGTGTTCACCTACTACGCCAAGGAACACATACGTCCAGGGTAATGATGTGCGCGGTCACATAGCCGCGATGTAATCTTCCTCGCGCCGGTGGCGACACGGTGGCGACACAAAGAAAAAATGAAAAGAGGCGCTCGAGCGCTTCTTTGCTAAATCACTGTTTTTACTTTGTAATTATGGTTGCGGGGATAGGATTTGAACCTATGACCTTCAGGTTATGAGCCTGACGAGCTACCGGACTGCTCCACCCCGCGCCAATAAAATCATGCCGGGGCGTACTCCTAGGCCATGCGTGGCGGTGCGTCAATGACACCTCGGGAATGTTGCGCCCGCGTGCTGAAAGCGCCGCTGTGAACAACGGCGTATGCCTG
>JADFHH010000346.1 GCA_022567275.1 Pseudomonadota bacterium
GCAACAACGCGTAGGATCTGGAAATCATGGCGGGCCGATTTGAATGAAGCCGGAAAGCCGCCGATAACGGCCGGGAGTGCCAGAAGCATCATGAAGATTTGCCGGAACAGTAGAATCTCGGCGACGTGCAGTGCATCTCCCACCAGCTTGATCAACGCTACCATTACGGTGAACAGTCCGGATGCCAACAGCATCCACAAGCCGCCGCGCACATTGGCCGGAATACGCGACCAGCGTGCGCGCCAGAGCCGGGCGAGGATCGCAGCCCCGCCCCACCTGGACGTTCCTGCACGATCGCTCATTTTAACCCTATTTCTCATCCGCCTCCGGCACGTCCCCTTGACCTCAGCGCCGCGTCTCTCAGACGTTTATCAAACCACGTCATAGCCGCAAAGGTATTGAACTACTCCAGATCGGCCTCGCTCGCGACGCGCACCGAACCGCCTGGCGAAAGTGCCAGCTCGCCGGCGAATGTACTTGATTGTGCGTTCCGCGGCACCCTGATGCCGTTCTGTCTTCTGTCTCATCGTTCACTCCTCAATGGTGACGATGAGCCAAAAACACTCCCTTATGCAAATGCCTCAATCTGTTCCATGGGCGCTGACGCCGGACAATGTCCGCTATCGGGGGGATAGTGTTGCAAAACTCCGTCGGCCTCACCTGCTGCGCAACATTTGAATCCATATGTGGACTCGGAAGTATCATTGTTGCGCGAAAGGGTGCATGTGCGCATCAATATTGCGTCTCGGGCGTCCAAAAATAGTTTTGCAACAGTATCCCCCCGAAAGCGGACATCCCTATCCACGAAAAGGAAAAACCCAATTCGAATCCCGTAAATAGCGGGGATACTTAAACATAGGATCATTTCGCCCTGATGGGGCGGCAGTGAGGAATGTGATATCCTGCAGTTCCTGAAGCTCCTAAGGAACCCTTGCCCATGTGCGATACCCTCGTCGCCTTGGCCTCCGCCACCGCAGACGGCTCGGTCATTTTTGCTAAGAATAGCGACCGTCCTGCCGGCGAGGCTCAGAGCATCCGCCGCTACGTCCGCCAATCCCATCCGGCCGCAGCTACAGTCCGTTGCACCTATATTGAGATTCCGCAGGTAAAAACCACGGCCGCCGTCCTCCTGTCCCAGCCGGACTGGATGTGGGGTGCAGAAATGGGTGCTAACGAACATGGCACCGTTATCGGTAACGAGGCCGTCTGGACCCAGGCGCCGCTGGGGCCGCCGGCACTCCTCGGTATGGATCTGGTGCGCCTCGGCCTTGAGCGCTGCCGTTCAGCCTCCGAGGGTGTGGAAATCATCACCGAGCTGCTGGAGAAGTATGGCCAGGGGGGAGCTTGCGGTGAGGACGACCCCTCCTTCGCCTATCACAACTCGTTCCTCCTTGCCGATGCTCGGGAAGCCTGGGTCGTGGAGACAGCGGATCGAGAGTGGGCGGCGGAGCGTGTGACATCAGGGACACGTAACATCTCAAATGGTCTGTCTATCCGAACCGAATACGAAATGTCCTCAAAAAGTCTCATAGGACACGACCTGGACTTCGCCGACCATTTCAGCGCCGCCCCTGTTCAGTTGGACCCGGTATCCCGCGAATCCTGGGGCCAACGTCTCATGGCCGAGCATATGGGCGAAATCACGGCGGAGACGATGATGGATATTTTGTCGCACCATGATAGCGGCATTTGCATGCACGGGGCTTTCGCCACTACGGCCTCCATGGTTTCACGCCTGACAACGGACGGCGCCGACGAACACTGGATGACCGGCGCCCCATATCCCTGCCGGACGCCGTTTAAACCGGTATCTATCGCAGCTTGAATTGAGCGACGATGTCCACTTTACCCCCGAAAGCGGACATAAATCCACACAGCCTGGAATGTCCGCTAAGTGCCACAAGCGGTCATACATCAGTCGTTTGATCGCCTGTCTTTTCCGCTGCGTTGGTCGTTGCCGGACCGCCGTTCCCCTTGCAAAAGCTTTTCCTGTTCGGAACGCGTGTCAGTTCCAGCGCGCCTGTCCGAAACGGTACGGCGATCCACGCCGGTGCGTACTACTAAGTTTCCCATTGCAATGGCTCCTTCTTGAACAGATACCAAATGATAACCTGCTTAACCTCAACGGACGGTAAAGGGCGCGCACCGCTCAACCCCGCTCATTTCCGCTTGGTGCCGATAGGCGACATTTGCCGTTCTCGAATAACCACCGCAATGTGGCACATCGCGATGCCGGTGGAGGAGCCGTCCACAGCATCATAAGCGGACATAGAGCCACGAGAGTTAGATTTCCGAAATCTTGCAAAATTAGGCTGTACGGAAAACCTCTTTGAAAACAATTTTGTAGGGCTGCGACGATCTATCCGGAATTCACGCCCGTTGCCGGACCTTGGCCGTTTCGGGTGGGCGACAATTACCAATACACACCCCCAGATACTCGGCAATCCGATCCATCGCCGAGACGCCTGCGCGGCGCTCCGCGGCTGAATTGTAGTTGGTGTTGGTATTGATGTCGTAGACGTAGGCTTTTCCCGCCTTGTCCACGATGAACTCGAACCCAGAGATATGGATGTCGTTTTCCCGCATCACACGTTGCATGCCGGAAACGAACGGGGGCTCGAAGTTCTCAAGGATCTCAAATTTCCTCGTTTGCGCCGGGTCGTTTCCGGCCTCGAACATGCAGGTCGTGTCCTCTAGTTGACAAGCATCGGCGGGACAAAGTTCGAACCCATCAGAAGTGTCCACGCGCACCGCATAAAAGAACTCACGCCCGATGAATTCGACGCGAACGATGCAGGGTTCTGGCGCTTGGATATATTCCTGGACCAGGGTGACGCCGTCCACGGAGGGCTCGAAATCATCGCCGAAGACGTAATCCCGGAGCGCCTTGCGGTCTTGGAACAAGCGCACGCCGAGCCCGCTTCCGGCCCGGTTGTGCTTGGTGATCACCGGCCC
>JADFHH010000018.1 GCA_022567275.1 Pseudomonadota bacterium
TGGCCGGGCGGGCGGAAATCTTTGTCGATGGCGGGTATATGCGCGGCAGCGATATCGTCAAGGCAATCGCTCTGGGCGCGAATGCGGTGGGGCTGGGCCGGCTTCAGGGACTGGCGGCGGCGGCGGGCGGGCAGGAGACGATCGTCAGGATGCTGGAAATTCTCGAACAGGAACTGCGCCACTGCCTGATGTTGCTGGGGGTGACATCGCTCGGAGAACTCGACCCGTCATACGTCACCCAAGTCACGCCGCTGCAACGCAACTGGTTTGACAGCGTCTTCCCGCTTCTCAAGGAAGGCTATTGAGCAATCGCGCGAGGAGCATTGCGATGGACTATAAACAGCTCGGCCGCACCGGCGTTCAGGTGTCGCAACTTTGCTTCGGCACCATGTCCTTCGGCGGCGAGGCCGATGCGGAACAATCCGCCGCCATGTACAAGGCGTGCCGCGACGCCGGCGTCAATTTCTTCGACTGCGCCGATGGCTATTCGCGCGGCATGGCGGAGACCATCCTCGGCAAGCTGATGAAACCGGAACGCGATGCGCTTGTCATCACCTCGAAATGTTTCAACCCCATGGCCGATGACGTCAATGCGCGCGGCGGCAACCGGCGGCATATCTTGCGTGCGGTGGAAGCCAGCCTGAAGCGCCTTGGCACCGACCGGCTCGATGTCTTGTTCATGCACCGCTGGGACCCGGACGTGCCGCTGGAAGAAACCCTGCGCGCGCTTGAGAAACTCGTTGCCGACGGCAAGGTGCTGTATCTCGGCGCGAGCAACTGGGCGGCGTGGCAAATCGCCAAGGCGCTGGGCATCGCGGACAAGCGCGGCTGGCCGCGGATAGATGTCATCCAGCCCATGTATTCGCTGGTCAAGCGTCAGGCGGAGGTGGAAATCTTTCCGCTGGCGCGGGCGGAAGGGCTCGGCGTCATCACCTATTCGCCCCTCGGCGGCGGCGTGCTGAGCGGCAAATATGGCGTGACCACACGTCCTGACGCGGGGCGGGTGATAGAAAACCAGCAATATGTCAAACGCTATGGCGAGGAGTGGGTGTTCGAGACCGCCGAAAAATTTTCTGCCCTCGCCAGGGACAAAGGCGCCCATCCGGTGAGCCTCGCGGTTGCATGGGCGGGCGCGCACCCGGCCGTCACCTGCCCGATAATCGGCGCGCGCTCCCTGGAGCAGTTGCAGCCGTCCTTGAAATCAGTCGAAATAGAAATGACAGATGAGCTGCATGGTGAAATCGCCGCCCTGTCACGCACCCCGCCCCCGGCGACCGACCGGCGCGAGGAACAGCGATGACGGCAATGGCTTAAAGTTAGCTAAAATTTGCTCTATTGCCCGACTTCTTTCTTAAAACCCATCCGCTATAAGGGGCGCTGTAATTCATATGGAGGGATGGAAAAATGCGCCCAAGTAGTATCGTCATGCTCACCGTTGCCCTGGGTCTGGGGGTTTCCGCGGCCATGTTGTCCAAGATATGGCTACAGTCGCAAGTGTCACAGCCGCAAATCGCCGAAGCCGCGCCAAAATTGCATATGGGTACGGTTGTGATTGCGGCGAAATCGCTGCGCTTCGGCAACCAGCTTTCGCAGCGCTCCCTGCGCGTTGTAGAGTGGCCTACCAAGGCCATCCCCCAGGGCGCCTTCAAGAAAATCACCGACATTGTGAATGGCAAGGACCGCCGCGTGGTGCTCTCGGCAATCGAGGAAAACGAGCCGGTTCTGGGGTGGAAAATTACCGGCCCGGGCCAACGCGCCTCGCTTTCCGCACTCATTGGCGAGGGCAAGAGGGCCGTTACCATTCGCGTCAATGACGTGCTCGGCGTTGCCGGCTTCGTGCTGCCGGGCGAGCGGGTCGACATTCTTCTGACCCGCAACGAAGCTCAGGATCAGGATAAGGGCAAAAAAGGCCTCTCTCGCAGGATCTCCTTTACCGATGTGCTGTTGCGCAATGTGCGCGTTCTGGCGGTCGATCAACTGGCCGATGACCGGACCGAGAAACCCGCGCCCGCGAAGGCCATCACCATCGAGGTGGACACCCTGCAGGCGCAGAAACTTGTGCTCGCGGCAAGTGTGGGACAGCTTGCGCTGGCCCTGCGCAGCGCCGGTTCCACGGATAGCGGCGCCACGCGCCGTGTCGCACTTAGCGATCTCAACTCCATGTCCGGCCCGAGCGACGATACCGGCTCTTCGGTGATGGTTACCGTCACGCGTGCGTTAGTTCGCAGCGACTATACCGTGCCCCGGTACGGTCAAGTATTTAGTAACTAACCTGTCAAAGGATTGAGTAACTAACACTGGGGAAAATTGAATTAAATTGACTGTGCCGCGTTTCCGGTAGCCCATTTGTTAGAACTCTTGCGTCACCATCACACCCGTGTCCGAACCAACAACAATAAGAACCGGGCATGGGGGGTGAGATGATGGGCAACCATTCACGATATATATGTAAGCGCGGCCATGCATGGTGCGCGGTTCTCGTTTTTGCCGCCCTGTTGAGCACACTGATACTGGGCGCCGCCGGCAGCGTGGCCCAAACCGCCATGCCGGCAATGAATTTCAATGCCGTTTCCAAGGTCCAGCACATTCGCGTGCCTATCAACAAGTCGGATACCATCCGTCTTGAGAGCCCGTTCGCGGAGGCATTGGTGGGTGACTCCGATATCGCCGATATCATCCCGCTGACCAACAAGACGCTCTACGTGCTGGGCAAAAAGATCGGTGCTACCCGGCTGACGATTCTCGATGACAAAAAGCAGGTTCTCGGCATCGTCGAGGTAGAGGTGTCCTACGATGTCGCTGGCATCCGCTTGCAGATCAATGACGCGCTGCCGCAAGCGCGCGTCAAGGTCAAATCCATGAACGGCCGCATTGTGCTGAGCGGCTTCGTGCCCGACGCGCCAACGCTTGAGCGCGCGCTGTCCATCGCCGAGCAATTCGCGCCCAAGGCGGTGGTCAATTCGATGAGCCTGAACTCCTCCCAGCAGGTCATGCTGGAGGTTCGCTTCATCGAAGTGTCGCGTAGCTCCGCGCGCGATCTGGGCGTGAACTGGGAAGTATTCAAGGACACCGCCAATCAGGCCGTCACCTTTTTCCCGGACAGCTTCAAAACTGGCGCCTTCCCGTCGAACCGCGCGCCGTTCGGCGCCATGATCTCACGGCTTCTCAGCCAAGGCGCAAATGTCGATCTGATCATTCAGGCGCTGGAAGAGCGGGGCCTGGCGCGCCGCCTTGCCGAGCCGAACCTGATCGCGCTTTCCGGCGACACGGCAAGCTTCCTGGCCGGCGGCGAGTTTCCCTTCCCCGTGGCTAGCGAAACAGACGGCGGGATCACCATCGAATTCAAGAAATTCGGCGTCGGGCTGTCCTTCACGCCGACCGTGCTGGCGAACGGTCTCATCAATCTGAAGATCGAGCCGGAGGTGAGCGAGATCGACTTTACCAACGCGTTGCGGATCAATGGCACGGAGATTCCGAGCCTGATCACGCGGCGCGCCAAGACCACGGTCGAGTTGCGCGACGGGCAGAGCTTCGCCATCGCCGGGCTGCTGCAATCCACGCACACGAAAGCAACACGCCAGCTGCCCTGGATCGGCCAGGTGCCGGTACTGGGCGCGTTGCTGCGCAGCGCTTCGTTCAAGAAGCAGGAAACCGAACTTGTGATCATCGTCACGCCGCGGCTGGTTCAACCCGCGGTGCCGGGTCAGAAGCTGCTGACGCCGTTCGACAAGGCGGTCGCAAGCAACGATGTGGACTTCTTTCTGCACGGCAACATGGAAGGCTGGAAGACCACCCTTAGTCACGAGAAACGCCGCCGCACGGAAAAAGCATTTCGCGGGCACATGCTGGACGTGGCCGATATTGGCGGCCCGGGCCTCACGACCGGTTCGATAAGCACCAGGGGAGGCGCGAAATGACCGGCAGAGACCCGTATTTCGCCACATTGCAACTGGCAATGGCGGCCGCGATCGCGGTCTCCATGTTCACGCTCGGCGGCTGCCAGGAGCGCCAGTACAACCGCTATCTGCATGCGCGCGATACGATCACGCTGAGCGCGGGCGACGCAGTGGCCCATAACAGGGCCATTCACACTATCGATCCCTGGCCCGCCTACGCACGCAAGACAGAACATACGACCAATGGCAAGCGGATTTATCTGGGCATGACGCGCTACCAGGAAAACAAGAGCCTGGAGCCGGAAGGCTTGTCCACGAGCACGACGTTCGAAAATTCGGATGGCGCACCGCCGGCAGCACCGCCAAGTGGCGGCGGCGGCGGCTCAGCCCAGTAGGACGGTCCTTAGCCATGATGAGATCAAAGCAATGCAACGGAGGCCGGTAGCATGCTAAAAAAATTCACCCATGACGCGGACGAGCTGGATCGAATCCAGCTGGTGACGCCGGATACGGCTCTGGCGAAGAAATTGAAGCACACGCTATCGCGCGCGCAGCGTTTCACGCTTGAGATTATTCCAGGCAGCATCGCCGACGCCGAGCAAAACGGCCTTGGTAATTCGCATCCCGCACTGCTGCTGGTGGAACTCGACCCGCAGAACAGCCAGGACATGGCGGCGCTGGAACGGGTGGCGCAGCAACGGGCGCAAGGCCTGCCGATCATCGTTATTTCGGATAATCTTTCGCAAAACTCAGCGCGGGACTTCATGCGCCTGAGCATTTCCGACTGGTGCCCGAAGCAGAATGTGGAAAGCGATCTGTTGAAGGCGTGCGAGCAGGCGCTCTATTCCAGCCACGAGCAGAGCAAAGCGGCGGAAGCAATATGCCATGCCTTCGTTCCCGCGTCCGGCGGCGTTGGCAACACCACACTCGCCATCCAGAGCGCATTCTTACTGGCCCGCGAATCCAAACAGTTCCAGTCGACCTGCCTGGTCGCACTGGACTTCCAGAATGGTTCAATCTCTGACTATCTCGACGTCACGCCGAATTTACAACTCGATGAAATCATCTCGTCGCCCGAGCGCCTCGACGATCAGTTGATGGAAGTCATGATTTCGCGTCACGAGACGGGTCTCGCCACGCTGGCGGCGGAAAATTCGCTGCGCGATTATGGCAGCATCCCCGCCGATCTGATTGCCCAATTGCTGGATATGGCATCCGCCAAATTCGGCAATGTGGTGATCGACATGCCGCGCATGTGGATGCCCTGGTCGGCCGACGTGCTCACCGGATGCGACAAGGTCTTTATCGTCACGGAAATGACCGTGCCGGGCCTGCGCCAGGCGCGCCGGCTGATCGACGCCATCAATGAGAAGCTCGAAGACCAGATCGATATGTCCGTTCTCGTCAACCGCTGCCGCACCCGCATGTTCGGCGGCGGCATCAATTCCCTGCGCAGATCGGATGCGGAAGAGATGCTGGGAAGCCATCTCGGCGGTTTCGTGTTTGAAGACTACCGGCTTGTGCGCGAAGCCATTGACCGCGGCGTACCGCTGTTCGAGATCGACAAGCGCAACAAGATCGACAAGGATCTGTGCAAAATCCTGTTCGGCAAGCCAAAAAAATAAACCCGCGGGCCCATTGGACTGCGGACCCTCAATTCACTATCACTGGGGTCCGGAGTGAATGGATGAAAAAACCCGCGCTTCACAAACGCAATTATGAACCCGATGCGCGCGGCACGCTTGATGGCGTGCGCATCCTCGATTTGTCGCGCCTGTTCGCCGGTAATGTGCTGACGCAAATTCTTGGCGATTTTGGCGCGCAAGTGATCAAGGTCGAGCCGCCCAGGGGCGACACGTTGCGCGGCTGGCGCAAAAAAGACGTCGAGGCCCATTGGAAAATCTATTGCCGCAACAAAAAGAGCCTGTGCCTCGATTTGCACAAGCCGCAAGCCTGCGCATTGGTGCGATCGCTGTGCAACAGCACAGACATCTTCGTCGAAAGCTTCCGCCCCGGCGTGCTGGAGAAAATGGGCCTGGCGCCCGAATCGCTGTTCGAAATCAACCCAAAACTGGTCATCTTGCGAATCTCCGGCTGGGGTCAGGACGGGCCTTACAATCAGCGTCCCGGCTTCGGCACGGTGATCGAGAGCATGTCGGGGTTTGCCGCAATGAACGGTTTCGCCGACCGCGAGCCGGTGCTGCCGCCGATGTATCTCGCCGATGGCGTGGCCGGCCTGTATTGCGCGTCGGCGGCGATGATCGCCCTGCGCGAGGTGGAAATCAATGGCGGCGAGGGGCAGGTGATCGATTTGCCGCTGCTCGATCCGCTGTTCGCGATCCTTTCCCCGCAGGCGGCGAATTACCGTCTTACCGGCGAGCACCGGGAGCGCAACGGCTCCCGCTCCACCAACTCCGCGCCGCGCAATGTATATCGCTGCAAGGACGGTAAATATGTCGGCCTGTCGGCGTCGGTTCAGTCCATGGCGGAGCGCGTTCTGCGTGTAATTGGACGCCCCGAGTTGAACGATGACCCGCGTTTCGCCACCAATGAAGCAAGGGTGAAAAACGCGCAAGAACTCGACGCGATAATCGGCGCGTTCGTGGCCGAGCGCAGCCAGGCGGAAAATGTCGCCTTTTTTGAAGCTGAGCAGGTCACCATCGGGCCGGTTTACGATGTCGGCCAGATTATGGAAGATCCGCATTTCATCGAGCGCGAAATCCTCGCCGATTATCCCGACCCGGATATGGGGCAATTGCCGATGCATTGCGTCGTCCCGCGCCTGACGGGAACGCCGGGCTCTATCCGCACGCCAGCCCCCGCGCTCGGCGAGCACAACCGGGAGATATTGACCGGGATTGGCATTTCGGAGGCGGACTATGACGCCTTGCTGGCCGATGGCGTTGTCGGCAAAGGGATTTAAGGCGACAGTTTACCTCCCGCGATCGCCCGCCAGACCTTCTCCGGCGTCAGCGGCATCTCGATATGCGTCACGCCGTCGCCTTTCAGCGCATCGAGCACCGCATTGACGATGGCCGGCGGCGCGCCGCAGCAGCCCGCTTCGCCCGCGCCCTTGACGCCGAGCGGGTTTTTGGCCGTGGGGGCGTCCTCGAAGAAAGCCAGTTGCATATTCGGCATGCTATCGGCTCTGGGCAGGGCATAGTCCATCAGCGATCCGGTGACGAGCTGGCCCGACTCCTCATCATAGACGATGTTTTCCATCAGCGCCTGGCCGAGTCCCTGCGCGATGCCGCCCATGACCTGCCCTTCGGCGAGCAGCGGATTGATGATGGTTCCAAAGTCATCGACCACCCAGTAGCGCTCCACATTTATGCTTCCCGTTTCAGGGTCGACCTCGACCTCCGCGGCGTGGCAGCCATTGGGGCAGGTGATAAGCTCGCGCTCATAGGTCACACCGGTGTCGAGACATCCCGGTTCCATATCGCTCGGCAAGCGCCCTTGCTCGAACGAGGCCGCAATGACGTCTTCCATGGCGATGTTTTGGTCCGTTTTCACATCCGTGAAAGCGCCATTGGCGAAGGAAATGTCATCGGGCGTGGAGTTGAGCATATGCGCGGCGATATGGCGCGCCTTGGCGATGATGTCGTTAGCGGCGGTCATAACCGCGCTGCCGCCCATCTCCAGACCGCGCGAGCCGCCATGGCCGCCGCCCAGCGGGGTGGCGTCCGTATCGCCCTGCACGTAGGCGATCTTGTCCATATCCACGCCGAGCCTGGCCCCGAGAATTTGCGGCAGGGAGGTTTCATGGCCCATGCCGGTCGATTGCGAGCCGACACTGAGAGTGATCGTCCCGTCGCTGGCGAATGTCACGCCGGCGAACTCCTTCGGCATGCCGCCGGAACATTCCAGATAAGGCGCGATGGCGAAGCCGCGCCTGAGGCCCCTGGCGCGGCTTTCCTGAACGCGTTTGGCATAGCCTTCCCGGTCACTCATTTTCAGGGTGCGTTCGAACAGTTGCGGGAAATCTCCTGTGTCCACGTCCAGGCCCATCGGCGTCTTGCGCGGCAGGGTGTCCGCGCGCATCAGATTCCTGGCGCGCAGCTCAACCGGGTCGATCCCGAGTTCGCGCGCGGCGAGCTCCACCACGCGTTCGATCTGGAACGAGGCTTCCGGCCGCCCCGCGCCGCGATAAGGGTCGAGCGGCATGGTGTTGGTGAAGGCGGCGATGGCCGAGTAGAACATGGCCGGAATATCATAAGGCCCCCCTTGGGTTCGCGCCGAACCCGCCGTCGGCGTAAACGGGCCCATGGTAAAACAATAGGCGCCGAGATTGCCGATGGTGCTGGTGCGCAGGGCCAGAAATTTTCCTTCGCTATCGAGCGCCAGTTCCACTTTCGAGGCCTGATCGCGGCCATGGGTGTCGCCCTGAAAACTCTCATTGCGGTCGGCGATCCACTTGACCGGACGCCCAAGCTTCTTCGCCGCATAGAGCAGCAGCGGCGGCTCGGGATAGCCGCTGTTCTTGGCCCCGAACCCGCCGCCTACATCCGGCGCCACATGATGCAGCTTATCGGGGGAAATTTTCAGCACATCGGCGAACGTGGCGCGGTTGGCGTGAACATTCTGCGTCGCGTTGTGCAGCAGGTAGCTGTCGCTCGCCGCGTCATATTCGGCGATCGCGCCGCGTGTCTCTATCGGCACGGCGGTGACACGGTTGTTGCGCAACTCCAGGCTCACCACATGATCGGCGGCGGCAAAGGCCTTGTCCGTGGCCTGCTTGTCGCCGAGTTCAAAGTCGAGACAAATATTTCCCTCGATATCATCCCAGATTTGCGGCGCACCGGGCTCAAGCGCCTTCACCTGATCGGTGACCGGCTCAAGCTCCTCATAGTCAACTTCAATCGACTCCGCCGCGTCCTGCGCCTGCGCTGAAGATTCCGCAACGATCAACGCCACTGGCTCGCCCACATAGCGCGCCCGCTCAATCGCCAGACAATGGCGCGGCGGCTGATTGAGCGGCGCGCCGCTGATTTTTGTTTTCACCGCCGATCTTGTGGGTATGGGCGCAAAATCTTCCCTCTCCCAATCCTGCCCGGTGACGATCGCCAGAACGCCCGGCATGGTTTGCGCTTCGCTCGAGTCAATCTTGAGAATTTTGGCATGCGCGTGCGGCGAGCGCAGGATCACCGCGTGGACCAGATTCGGGCGTGAAATATCGTCGATATAGACGCCCTTGCCGGTGAGAAAACGTACATCCTCCTTGCGGCGGACGGGTTGGCCTATGCCATATTTTTCCATTGTCTCCCCTCCCCTTCACGCCGCGTTGGCTTTGGCGGCCGCGCGCCGGGCCAGTACGATAATGAGGTTGGCGCGGTATTCGGCCGAGGCGTGCAAATCGCTGTTCAGCCCGTCCGCTGAAATGGAAATGCCATCGAGCGCATCGGGTGAAAAGTCGGTTTCAAGCGCGGCTTCAATATCGCCCGCGCGAAACACGCTCAGCCCCGCGCCGGTGACCGCCACCCGCACGCGCTCCTTGGTCCGGGCGACGAAGACGCCGACGGTGGCATAGCGCGAGGCCGGGTTGGGGAACTTTTCATAACCCGCGCAATCTGTAACGGGGAAGGTGACCTTCACGATCATCTCGCCCTCTTCCAGGGCGGTTTCGAACAGTCCGGTGAAGAACGCCTCGGCGGCGATTTCGCGTGAAGTCGTCTGCACACTGGCGCCGAGAGCCACCAGCGCCGCCGGGTAATCGGCGGCCGGATCATTGTTGGCGATGGAACCGCCGAGCGTGCCGCGGTTGCGCACCGCCGGGTCGCCGATATGGTTAGCGAGGCTGGCGAGCGCGGGGATGGATTCGCGCACCTTATCGCAGCTTGCCACTTGCGCATGGGTCGTCATGGCGCCGATGGTGAGCGCATTTTTGTCCGCCGTAATGCCGTGTAAGTCGCCAATGCGGCCAATGTCGATCAAATCGGACGGCATCGCCAGCCGTTGCTTCATAACCGGGATGAGGGTCTGCCCGCCGGCCAGATATTGCGGGTCGCCGGCCGCGTCAAACAGCTTTGCCGCGTCCTCGAGACTATTCGGACGATGGTACTGGAATTCATACATCGTGCTTGCCCCGCATCGACTTGGCCCCGGCCAGCACGGCGCGGATGATGTTCTGATACCCGGTGCAGCGGCACAGATTTCCCTCAAGCCCCTTGCACACCGCCGCCTCATCGAGGGCCGGATTGTCACGCGCCAGCGCGACAGACGCCATGATCATGCCCGGCGTGCAAAAGCCGCATTGCAGGGCGTGATGGTCGCGAAAGGCTTCCTGCATGGGGTGGAGCGTTCCCTCGCCCGCCAATCCCTCGATGGTCGTAACCTCGCAGCCTTCAGCCTGGTGCGCGAACATGGTGCAACTCTTGATCGCCTTGCCGTCCACAAGAACCACACAGGCGCCGCATTGGCTGGTGTCGCAGCCGATATGCGTGCCGGTCAGCCCGAGATGCTCGCGCAGCAAGTTCGAGAGCAGACAGCGCGGCTCGACATCGGCGCTCACCGGCCTGGCGTTCACGCTCAGGGAAAGCTGGGGCATTTCGCTTGGGGACTCCGGTTCTTGCTCAAAGTGCTATACGCGGGACTGACCAATTACAATTGCCCAGGATAAACCATGAAGCTCGCCGATGAAATACGCATTGCAGCACCCCAGGACGAAGTTTTCGCCGCGCTCAACGATGCGGACATTTTGCGCCGCTCGATACCGGGGTGCGAACAGCTGGAAAAGCTCTCCGATACCCAATTTACCGCCGTGGTGCGCGTAAAGGTCGGCCCGGTGCGCGCGCGCTTCAAGGGAGAAATGACCCTGTCGAACCTCAATCCGCCGCACTCCTACACCCTGTCGGGCCAGGGCAAGGGCAAGGCGGCGGGGTTCGCCCGTGGCGAGGCCGACATTCAATTGATCGCGGAGGGAGACGCCACGCTGCTGAAATATAACGTTCGGGGGACCGTGGGCGGAAAACTCGCCCAGCTCGGCGGGCGCTTGATCGATTCAAGCGCGCGGGCGTTCGCCAAAGCCTTCTTCGAGGGTTTTGAGAAGGTGATGAACGGCGAAACCGAGGAAACCGGCCCATGAGTTCCACACTCCAGACCGCGCTGGACTGGCACGACGCGGGCCGCGATGTGGCGCTGGCGACCGTTGTCGAGACCTGGGGGTCAGCGCCGGTGCCTGTGGGCGGACATCTGATCATTGACGAGGAGGGAAATTTCGCCGGCTCGGTCTCGGGCGGGTGTGTCGAAGCGGAAGTGATCGCGCGGGCTGAAGACGTGATCGCCAGCGGCACGCCGCAATTGCTGGAATTCGGCGTGGACAATGAGACGGCGTGGGGCGTCGGGCTGGCCTGCGGCGGGCGCATCCGCGTGTTTGTCGAGAAGCTGGGATAGCGCGCTCATGCGCAAGGACACATTAAAGAAATTGCTGGATGCACGCGCTCAGCGCCGCGCAATGGTGCTGGTGACGTCCCTTGCCGGCGGCGATGAAGAGATTATCGGCGAGGAAACGCCCGGCAACAACCACCCGCTGGCGGAAGAAATCGCGGATTGCTTCCGCACCGGGCGCAGCAAGACCGTGGCGCGTGAAGATGGCGAGGTGTTCCTGCAGGCCTTTCTGCCCGCGCCCCGGCTGATGATCGTTGGCGCCACGCATATC